>DNAU01000210.1 GCA_003491925.1 Chloroflexota bacterium | reverse complement strand
ACCGCCAGGCCGGAGCCGAGCACGGCCACGGTTCGCCCCCCGGCTGCCAGGCAGCCGCGGTGGGCGGCGGCGTCGATCCCCTCGGCGAAGCCGCTCACCACCGTCACCCCTCGACGCGCCAGATCGCCGGCGATCCGCCGGGCCACCTCGAGCCCAGCGACGCTCGCCCTGCGAGCACCCACCACGGCCACCCCCGGCAACTCGGGCAGCTCTGACTGCTCCCCCTCCACCCACAGCGAGACCACGCGCAGCGAGGGGTGCAGCGCGGCGAGGTCGTCCACCGGTGCGGGCCAGCCGGCGCCACCGGGCACCAGACAACGCCGGCTCACGGCGCCTGGCCGCGCAGTTGGAAGGCTTCGATGACCGCCCCCCGACCGACCCGCTCCTCACCCGCGAGGTCGGCGATCGTCCTCCCCACCCGGAGCACCCGGTGGCAGGCGCGGGCCGAGAGATGCCACCTCTCCCCCGCGGCGGTGAGCGCGTCACGGGCACCGGGGTCGAGCTGGCAGACATCGAGCAGCTGGTCGCCTCTCAGGAGCGCATTCGCAGTCACGCCGATGGCGGCGCCACGCTCGGACTGGCGCGCCTGAGCGGCCGCCACCCGTCCGCGGACCAGAGCCGTCGGCTCCTCGGACGAGCCGGACAGCAGTGCCTCGCCGCCCAGGCGGGGCACCTCGACCACCATGTCGATGCGGTCGCGCATAGGTCCGGAGAGCCGTGACTGGTATCGGGTGATCGCATCCTCGGGGCACCGGCAGGCCGATCCCGATCGCTCGCCGAGGTGGCCGCACGGACAGGGGTTGGCGGCCGCGATCAGGACGAACTCCGCGGGAAACACGACGGTGGCGCGCACCCGGGCCACCGCGACGCGCCGCTCCTCCAGGGGCTGGCGCAGCGCCTCGAGGTGCGAGCGGGGGAACTCGCACACCTCATCCAGGAAGAGCACTCCCCGATGGCCCAGTGTCTGGGAATGACCCTTGAGGGGAGCGCCTTAGCTATCGGGTCGTGAGACGCCCGGTGATGAAGCTCTGGCCCGACGGCCCGTCGTTGTTCGGCTCCATTTCCTCGGTGCGCAGGGTCAGCGACCGCTCCTGGCCGCCAAAGACGGCCAACACAAGGAGAAGACCGCGCCGCTCATCCTCACTGGGGATGCGCCAGGTGCTCCAGCCGACGACATCGTCGGCACGGCCGGCGACACGGGTCCACCCCGCCTCCGCCAGCTGGGAGGCGAAATGGGCTTCGAGCTCGGCGACGCTGCGGTCAGTTTCGACCCTTGCCTCTGAGTTCCACCTTCCCCCGCTACCGCCACCGCCCTGGAACTCCAGCTGGACGCCTTTCGGCGGGCGGAGGCGGGGCGTGCTCTCTTCGAAGCCGGATGGCCCCGGCCGGTGAAGGGCCATACGGTCGAGATGGCGTGGCATGTCCCAGTCCAGTCGCAGCCGGAGGTCGGTCACCCCAGTGCCCACGCTGAGCGCGGACATCATGAGTACCGGGCCCTTCTCCCCCATGCGGAGCATGCGGCTGTCGCCCAAAGGTCCCCCCACGAATCCGCCGTGCATGGCCCCCGGAAAGCCCTCGAACGGGTTCCACCCGCGCTCCGTCAACTCCTTCTCGCAGGCGTTCACCACCTCGTCCGGCTCTCCGTTCGCGTCCAGGACCACCTCCAGGTTCAGCGGCCGCCCCTGACGAGCGTGGAGGGCGCTACCCACGAGCCGAGCCCCCGAGGGGAGCGCGATCTCGTCAACGAGAGCCGGCGGTAGGCCGCCCACGACCAGGTCGATCCCCATGTCAGCCGGGAGGAACGCGCTGTGGGTGAGCAAGCGGCGGGCCAGCTCCAGCTCCGTGGGCGGCTCCGGTGTCGTGGCCATCTGTAACCCCTCCTGAGTGACGAGATGGAACGGCCACCACCCCGCTGTCGGGGTCGGCGGTCGTCAAGCGGAAATCCTAGACCGATGCGCTGACTCCGGTGCCGACGCCGGCGACCCCGCGGCGTCGCCGCGGACGAGGTGGGAGAGCGAACCAGCTGTGCCCGGTCCACCAGTAGCTGCCGTCGGGTGAGCGCAAGGCGCCGTCCGGGGCCGCGGTCGACACTCGGATCCACTGAGCACCATCCCACCAGCAGAGGGTGTCGGGGGATATCCAGTAGGCAGGAGCCTGCCCCGCGAGGATGGTGCGCTTCACCTCGCGGTTGGAGTAGCCCCGAGCCACGAGTACGCAACTCAGCGCGGGCAGCAGCGACCCCAACATGGCCGCGGGGATCGCGACATTCAGAAGCGCGAGATCCGGATTGGCACTGGGGTGGCCCTGGAGCATGCCGTAGGCAAGCGCGACCCCGGACGCGACAGCACCCAGCAGCGCCGTGCCGTACCAGGCCGCACTCGCCGAGTTGGCCCCCCACCAGGAACCAGACGCCAGCGACGCGCGATGGCGGGTGAATGCGGTGGCGAGAACGGTGATCCCACCCGCGGCCGTCCAGGTGACCCAGGCCCCGACGACGACGGTCGCCCACAGCCGCAGCCACAGGGGCACTCCTACGCCATCGCTGGGAACGAGCCACTCCGACGCAACGACCGGGAATCCGTAAATGCAGAGCGGCAGGTGGAGTACTCCTGGGACCAGGGGTGCGCCCCGGCCCAGAGGCCGGCGGCCAGAGGGCAGCCCCCACGGCGGCTGGCGCCACACTCCTCTCCTCACGGGAGGCCCGGCGGTGAACTGCCCCAGGGCGGAGGCAGGGGCCAGCCGGGAGGGGCCGTCGCGCTGCGGCGCGGCGAGAGCCTCCTCAAGCGGACGCCCACTGCGATCGCGAGGACTCCAAGGGGGATCGTCGGGCCAGCGTATCCAAGGGTGACAACGAATTGGCGAGGGTCACCGGCGGCCATCGCAACCGCCACCCCAGCGCCGAGGATGAAGGCAAGGCCCAGACCGATCCAGCCAGACCCCGCGGAGTGGGTCCGTCCGTCCGGAAACCTGACCAGCTCACCGACCAAGAGGCACGTCCAGCCCAGCGCCTGGGTGACGTTCGCCGCCACGAGCCACCCTGCCCCAGCCATCGGTCCCACCTGCCACGAGGTGGCGAGACACACCACCGAGGGTGCCAGCCAGAGAAGGGCAGCCCCCCTCCACCGCCAGGCTCTGGTGGGCTCGACAGCCACGAATCGAGGCCATCGAGGTCGGGCCGTCGTGGCCAGGCTGAGGCCATAGGCGCCGAACACCGCCCCGATGACTCCGCCGACGAGCAGGAAGATGGGCATTGGTCAGCGCCGTCCCGGACGAGGAGGAAGCGGCACCCACCCCTCACCAGACCACCAGTGCGTCCCGTCCGGGGAACGCAGCGCACCCACCGGCGCCGCGATCATGACGCTCGCCCAGCCGTCACCGTCCCACCACCAGAGCCGGTCTGACGAGATCCGGTACTGGGGAGCCCGACCGGATCGGATCGACCGCTTGACCTCGGTGTTGGAGCAGGCTGCGGAGAGGAGAAGGCAGCCGGCGGAGGCCACGGTCCCAGCCGCCCATAGCGGGCCCCAGGCGATCCCCGGAGTGGCTGAGGCGGCTGGCCAGAGAAGTCCGGTCGCATAGCCCGTCGCGTAGCCGACCGGCGCGCCCACCACGAACGCCAGCCCCCACCAGAGCCGGGCGAGGGGATTCGCCGTAAACGGCAGCCCGGCCCAGAGCCGGCTGCCCACCCGTCCGCCCCGCGAGGTGGCAATGACGGCTAGGCCGTACCCCATCTCGATGCCGACGATGCTGACGAAGCCGATGACAAACACCGGTGGGAAGGGGACAGGGACGCGAGCCAGCAGATTCGCATCGGGCGGGAGGCCACAGACCAGCCCGAGCGTGAGCGCGTACCGAAGCCGAGGCCATCCGCGAGCAAGGGGCGGTCGCTGCCACCGGCTACCTCTCGCCCGATTGGGCAGAGCTTGGACAGACTGCGTCATCGGAACACCACCTCGGTGCTCATCGGCTCGTCCCACCATCGACGGCTGCGGGTAGGTACCGCCGCCGGCGTCCACCGCGGGCCCGTCTACCCATGCTAACCATGTCAGACGTGAAGGGTCTTGGCCAACCCCTAATGTGAGTTGGCCGGCTGACAAGGCCTGGCCTCTTGTCGCGCGCGACGAGAGCCACCGGGTTAGGGGCGTGCGTCACTCGGCTGCCCCGTGTCCTGGAATCACCCTTGAGGGTCGGTCCGCGGCTTGCCGCCGACCGCTCCTCAGCCGCCGCGGAACCCGGTGGCGACGACGAGATCGGGGGCGAGATGAGTCGCAGCGCCCCTGAGGTGGCGAGACACCCGGCGCGATGCGCCAGCGGCGGTTAGTTGACCGGATAACAGGGAGGGTCCAAGCCGAGCAGTGGAGCGGCCTCAGTTGCCGTGGGCGGCGGGGGTGCTGGCGCCGAGGGCCGCAAGCATGAAGTGGACCCTGGTCGCGGCAGGCCCTGGGTGGCTTCCGCTGCAGTTGGGGTATAGGGGACTGGAACCGGTGGGGGAGTGATCGTGGGTACCGCAATATCCGTGAAGACCTGGGCCGAGAAGGTGGGGGTGCCGTCGGCCGTAGCGCCCTGCCATGCCAGGAGGCGGCCTGATCTGCCCACCGCAACTGTCACGTAGACCCCCGAGTCGTCCTGCCACCGGATCGCGATCGCCCGCTGGCCTCGGACCTCCTCGGTGCCGCTCCTGGTGATCGGGGGCACCTGATCGAAGACCTGGGAGGCCTGTGTCATGTCGGTGAGGGCGCCGGCGAATAACTGAGCGGAGACGGTCGGGGACAACTGGCCCATCAACACCCAGCGGCCGACCTGGTCGGGTGGCATTGACGGCTGGTCGGGAAGGCTCTCGTACGCCGTAGAAACGTAGAGGTACTCCTTGCCCTGGACGACGGTGGCCTGCATAAGCGGCTGGGGCTGGCCCTCTGCCTGAAAGGTGAGGGATCCCCCACCGGCGCGGACGATGAGCACGTTGAGTTCGAGAGCTGGGCCGGTCGTTGGGTGACTGCTGACGACGAGGTGGACGGCCGGGCTCTGCGTGTAGTCGCGCTGGGCATCCGCCAGGATGGCGCTGGCGGTCTTCGCGAACTCCGAGGTCGGTGGGCGAGCGGGTGCGCAGGCGCAGACCACCAGCACGGCGGCCGCGACGATGAGGCCGAGCCCGATCCTCGGTGTCGTAGGGCTCGCGAGGTTGGGCCGCCTGCGCCGTGGGGCCGCCGGGCCGGCCGGGCCGCGGGGTGTGTCTGTCGAGGAAGGTCGCACGCGTTTCACCTGAGCCTTGGGGTGAGCGCTGACTTCATCATCAGGAGACTAGGCTCGAGGACGCGGCCCTGGACCGTTTGAACGGTTTGGTGACGGGCAGGTAACGGCACCGTGACGTGAGCCAGGCTGACCTCGCCGGGCTGGGCGATCCCTGCCCCGCCTCCGATCAGCCCGGCCCGCGAGACCGAGTGGTGCGGGGAGCGGAACGGCGGGCGGAGGCTGGTGGGGGGCCGGTCGGCGAGGCGGCCGCGGAGCGAGTAGAGCGCGGCCACCTCCAGGGCGTCGTCCGATCCCAGATCGGGGAGCAGGCCGGCGAACGCTCGCGCCAGCATCGTCTTGCCCGCCACGGGCGGGCCGAGCATGAGCAGGTTGTGCCGGCCGGCTGCGGCGATCTCCAGGGCTCGCTTGGCCAGCGCCTGACCGCGCACGGTGGCAAGGTCCAGCGCATCCGGTGCGGGACCGCCGAGCACCGGGGCCGTGACCGGCTCCAGGCGGAGGCGCCCCTGGAGGTGCGCCGCCGCCATCGCGAGGCTGTCGACCCCGACCACGCTGATGCCCTCGACCAGCGCCGCCTCGGTGGCGTTCTCCGCGGGAACGATGAGGTTCCGGACCCCCGACACGGCCAGCCGGCGCGCCATCGGCAGCACTCCCGCCACTCCGCGCACCCCGCCGTCCAGGGCGAGCTCTCCGATGCATGCGACCTCATCGAGGGGCATCTCCCGTTCGGTGCGCAGCAGCCCCAGGGCGATCGCCAGGTCGAAGCCGGTCCCCTCCTTGGGCACCTCGGCGGGCGGAAAGGGACAGGTATGGACTTGCCCTGAGCAGTCCGCGCTGGTGGCAACCCGTTGCGGCGCCACCCGGAAGGATGCTAGCATCCATAAGCGAACGTGCGTTCGCGACGGCCGGGCGATCGGCCGCCCAACGCCCCCTTGAGAGGGAGACGGCAATGACCCAACCAATGTGCTCCGCTGGATGCGGAAAGCCGGCGACGTTCAGCTTCTACGTCCTCGCCGCAGACGGGCGGCGGCTTGGCCCTCGTGAGTACCGCTGCGCAGACGACGCCGTCAGGCTGCCCCTGGCGGACATGAACGCGGACGCGGCGATCATCGTCATGGATGGCCCCCATCCCGACGAGTTCCAGCGGGTAGGCGCCCCGCTCGGCAGCGGCGTACTCGGCTAAGGGCGAACCGGCCCCGTCGGCTCGTGACAAGAGACTCAGCGCCCCGGAATACGGGCTCACGGGTTAGACGGTCAACGGCCCTCCCGTCAGATGGTCAACGATGGGCCGGCGTCCCGCCAGATTCGGCCTCACGGTCCCTTCCCGGCGCCGGGAGCCTGGAGCGAGGCTTCGCGGTAGCCGGTCTACAACCTAGGGGTTGAGCCCGGGGCCAGACAGCCCGACCAGCTGTCACACGGCTCCGGGCTCTTTGGTACCCGCCGGCAGGCCGCTAGCCCGCGCGCTAGAATAGTCCCCGAACATGCGTGCGCTGAGACTGAGGCTATCAGCCGAGCGTCCGCCGAAGGCGAGAATTCATGGATGCACGAACTGCGGCAGTCGCGCACTTGGACGCAGTCACCGCGAAAGGGGTCGCGGCCAAGGCGAGCACTCGTGACATTGCGGGGTGGGCTGTAGCGGATCAGATGTCGATGGCCGAGTTCCAGGCGCAGGCGCACGCGTGCCTCGCCGGCCTGCTTGGTGCTCAGTCCGTGTACGCCAACCGCTTCGTGGCGGCCGAAAAAGGGGGCCAGGAGACGCAACTCGAAACTCAACTCGGCATTCTCCGTGCCGTCCGAGACGATGTGCTCAACGGCCGCGCGCTCGAGACGGCGCACACTCTAGTAGCCGCCGAGATATTTGACGACCTCTTCGACCAAGCCACACATTTGAAGAAGGCTGGCTATCACGTTGCCGCGGCCAGCCTCTGCGGGGCGGCACTTGAGGCGGCCATGCGTGACGCCGCGCCACGTCACAACCTCTCCGCTCGTGCAACGGACGACCTCAGCACGTTGAATCAGAAGTACGGCGCGGCCGGTGTCTACACGATCGTTAGACGAAAGGAGGTTGAAGTCTGGGCCGGCGTTCGAAATCAGGCCGACCATGGGCACGTCGATCAGTTCACGCCGGAGGACGTCACCGCCATGCTTGCGGGCGTCCGATCATTCCTCCCGACGCTCCTGGGCTGACGTGATGACAACCAACGACCCAGCGCTGTTACCGCCTGCGACACACGATCCTATCGACCACCTACCAGCGGTGACGCCCGACCCCGAACCGCGACCTCATCCTGCGGCGGAACCGGCAAATGCCGTGCGTCAAGAAATATACAGATGCCGCGGCCAGATCGTGTCCGACGTCGCTGACCTAGAGAACACCGTGAGTTGGGTGCTCGAAGTCTACTTCCTCAAGTTGGCCGGAAACCTTCAGTTTCGTACCTGGGTGCTTGGGAGGATCACACTCGCCGACAAGATCGTCATCCTGGAAGAAGCTGCGGAAGCGCTGGGCATCAAGGACAAGGTCAGCGCCACATTCCCTCGCTTACGCCGTGCAAATGACATCCGCAACGAGCAAGCCCATTCGACAGTGGACTACAACCTGGAGGCGATCGTTGAGGGGAAGATCGATTGGGATCGTTTCTTTCAATGGCGCTCACAGCGCGTATCCAGACGGCGGGTGACGTCGGAGCTCATCGACGTCAAGAGACTTGAGCGTCAATGCGAATTCACGAAGTACCTTCCGTTCGAGGTGTTGCGGATCCTGGCCGCCCTGATGGCAATTAGGGCAAACGAGGACCCTCTGGCCGCAATAGACAAGATTGATGCAGGCAACCCGCAGCACGCTCCCGCAATGTCCGTTCCGGCGCCTTAGCCCGGGCGTCCACTTGGTACACTGGATCCGCCTTAGACCGCATAAACGCGAGATCGGCAACGCACCCGCACTGACCGCCCTCGTGTGATCGTGCCTGGGCGGCCAGTCTGCATATTTGGGCCGCTTCCGGCCGACAGCGGCGCGCCCTAGTAACTTTCACGTTCGGGGGCAGCGGCACGCGGGGTGATTCTGCCTCCGCGGTAAATATCCGCGGGGACAGCGACCTACGTCCCCAGCTGCAGGACTATCGTCTCGGAACTACCCACGGCGCCGTAGCTCGCGGTTCCGGCATTCGTCTCGACCTGCCAGTAGGACGAGTACGTACCAGGGGCAATCCCGCCCAGAAACACGAACGCCGTGAAGTTACCGAGCCCGGTCGAGGTCGTTCCGGTCGGCGGGATGACGGTCCCGATGCTGGACGTCCCGGTGCTCGCGGCCAGCCGCGCGTACAGCCACGACGCGCCGCTAGAGTTGTTCGTCGTCATACAGACGCTACTCAGCACCATGACATTCTGCGTACGCGTGCCGCCGACCGTGAAGTTGAGCGTACTGCCGCCGATCGTCGCCCACGACGAATTGGCCGTACCGCCGGTCAGCGGAAGGGCGGCGACCGACAGGACGGACGCGACGCCCACCAGCCCCATCGTGTCCCAAATGTCGGTGCCCGCCGCGTTGTTAACACGTACCCCGTAGCCGCCCGGGATCGCGGCATCCTCGCCCGCGATCATCCGAATGTCGCCTGCGTTGTCGGCGATCGCCAGCCCGAGCCCGCCCGTCGTCAGCCGGCCAAGCTGCACGAGCGGCGGTAGCGTGCTTCCGCCCGGATTCGGGATGGTGACCGTACCCGCGACGCCAGAGTTCGCCTCTAGCTTCCTCAGCCGGGTCTGTATATCCCTGATGGTCGCCCCGAGGGAATCGCGCTGGTGAATGACCTGGCCGCTCACGCGTGCGCCTCAGACGCGCCGGATGACGTTCGGCTGAGGATGCATTTCGAGCCCGGTCGCCCCGTGCAAGGGGCCAACGGGCTTTGCGGACGGCGTGTCGGCGGACGGGATCGAGAAGCCGACTCCTGCCGCGAGCGCGTCCAGCTGGGGATCGCCCGAGGGCTTGACCGGCGGCTTGGCCGGGCCAACGGGCTTGACGTACGACGGGATCGGGATGCTCTTAGTGATGATCGCCATTTCGGTTTCCTTTGACGCTCGGGGAGGGATGACGGGTGCCGGCTGAGTGGGGGACCGGCACCCGTCAGACGATTGAGCGACCGTGTCTTACGAGTGAGTGATTGCTGCGAACGCGGACGGCAGCACGGTGATACTGCCTATCCGGTGCAACATCAGGAAGGCAGTTTGGTACCAGTCCGAGTACCTTTCAGACAGGCGGATAAGAGTCGGCGCGACCACTTCGCGAATCAGGAAGCCGACCGGCACGGCGCCGAAGACGACCAGCGGCTGTCCGCTCGTCGCCGCGGTGCCAGGGATGCTCGGGTCGATCACGACGGGCTCGCCGAAGATACGCGGCCGGCCGGTCGAGTAGTTGACAACCGGGTAGCTCGCTCCGGTGCCCGAGCCGTAGTAGAGCCCCTCGCAGACGGTCAAGGTGCTACGCGGCATGAGCCAGCACGCGGACGGGTGCTGCGCGTACGCAGGATCAACGCTGTCGCGCAGCGCCTGGAGGTTCGCCGTGGTGATGGCGGACGCAGACGCCGCGGTCAGAGCCGACGTGATGCCGGTCTGATAGCCCTGGCAGCCGGCGCTCCCGGCGCCTGCGCTCAGGTCGGCCGCGACACCGCGGCTGATGCGGGTCTGGAGAATGCCGCCGATCCAGCTGGCAGGGTCGCCCCAGGTCTGCTCGTGGCCCTCGCCGATCGCGCTTGCGTCGGTCAGCAAGGTATTGGGCACGCGGAGGCTTGAGGTCAGGTACGGCCAGACGCCGAACGCCGAGGTCACGAGGCTGAAGGACGGGTCCGCGCCCTCCGTGATCTGCATGTTCTCGGGCAGCGGCGTCGCGGAGTTGGCCGTGTCGTCCAGCGCCGGCACAGGGAGCGGGGCGCCCGTGGTCGTCCGCCAGACGGCGCCGTACTGCTCGCACAGCGCGTAGACGGGGCTGAACAGCTTGAGGCGTTCGTAAAGCTGCTCGGTGAAGAACTGCGGGACGGTGTAGCCGCCCGTGCTTCCCGACGCCTCGCCCATATCCCGAACCTCGGGATGGGATGCGCGAAGCTCGCGCCACGTTTGCCCACCCGCGCCCCGCACGACAAAGTCGTGGAGCCCGGCATCTTCGGCCCGCTGTATGTCGCGCACCGCGCGCAAGGTCGCCGCGCTCATCTTCGGGCCAGAGCGGATCACGTCGTCGCCCCGCCGCTGTTGGAGGTCGATGAACCGCAACTGCTCACTATCGGGCAGCCCCAGCCAGAGCCGCTCGGCCTCGCCGTAGCTTCCATCGGCCATGTATCGGGCGCCAGCGTTTCGGCTCCCATGCGAACGCATCCACGCGTCCAGTTGATCGGCGGTCCTAACAGTGACGGGCATCGTCCTCAAACCCTGATGAACGAGTCGGCCGAGCCAAGCGCCCGGTTAGCATCCGCTTGGCCGCGTGCGGCTTCGCGCTTCTTGATTGCATCGAGAACCGCCCACGGCCGCCGGCAGATGCGCCCGGCAACCTGCCCCGCGACGTTGCGGCTCTCGCCCACAACCTCAGCCCCTTCCGGGATCGGCTCGTTCAGCCCGATCGCGAACGTCTGGAATGCCTGCGCGTCGCGGCCCGCGGCCTCGCGCTCACGCTCCTCCTCGGCGTCGCGCTCCGCTAACTCGGGATCGATCCCGAGTTGCCGAGCCAGGAAGTCATACGCCGCCTGACGCGTGGCGATGACCCGGCCGCCCGCGACCAGGAGTCCATCGCGCAGCTGATAGTCATCGGCGATGCGGCGCCGCACGGTGCGCGGATGACAACCGAGCACGCGGGCGACGTCCTCCAGTCGAAACACAGTCAAGTCAGCGGTAGCGGCCATGCTGTTCTTGTACCGCGCGTGACAAGCTGCCAAACGCGGGACAGCAACAATTGCGCGCGGTCAGTCGCCCCGTGCAGATTCGAGCAGGAATCTGCACAATTGCTGAATTCAGCCGTGCACACTCAAGGACCATTCGCACGGCGCTCGCGGATTCGCTTCGCGGCCTTCTTCATGAAGTAGCCGCACTCGCATGGGAACCTCGCACCGCACCGAGGGCACCATCCCGAATACGACTGCGCCATCCGGGCTGCTAGTTCGGCGATCTTCGATAGTCTGGTCAAGGCAATACCCCAGGAACTTGCGTGGAAACGCGGAATCTGCAAAACCTTCGCGTGCACCTACGGCCGGGTACACCGCCGAGATCACTGTACATTTCGTGAACGATGCCGCCACACGACGCCGTACGACCTGATTTCGAGCGTCTGCGAGGCCACCTAGACGCCACGTCCCGACCTATGACGACGACTGCCGACAGTGACACAACACACGGCGCAGGATTTCGCTCATGACCGCGCTCGCTGTCGGTACTCAGCGACACGTCGTCTATCCGCCTCACGCCGGCACGGGGAATCGAGCGACCAGGACGCCGGGTCATGTGTCACATGCAGCCATTCACCGGGCGCGGCCTGCCTTGCCATCCGTTCGATCCTCTGTAGGTCGTCCAACGCCGTGCGCACGGTGGCATCGCGAAGGTGTGTCGCAGCGACGAGGTCGTCAACAGTCAACGGGCGATCGCCGCGAAAGAGCGCTGCCTCGACGCGCGCTGCCGCGTCCAGGTCGTGATAGCTGCGCCGGGCGGCTTCGCCCCAATGGACACGGTCAGCGACCGTCGTCGGGTTAGTCACAGGACGCTGCTCTCACGGCAAGGTACTCAATTAGTCGTTTCACTATTCGCGAATTGTGCGAAGGTGATCACTTTGGGTTTTCTGGACCTTCCAGGTGCGCATGTAGAGCATCTAGCGCGGCCTACCCTGAAAACGACTAGAAGAGAGAGAAGAAGATCACTTCTAAGGGTGGTCGGGCCTAAGGTGAGCAAGGTGCTCATGGCGCAAGGCCTAGAAGTCGGGAAATGAGCACCTTCGCACGATAGACGACTAACGAAACGACTGATTGAGCACCTTCGCACGGAAGCTGAGCACCTTCGCACGAGTTGACGACTAGGCGGCATCGGGTAGCCGCCAGTACCAGCCGTCGAGCAAGGTCTTGACCGACTCGACGCGCAGGGCGGTCTTTGCCCGGCGCAATGTCGGCAGGCTGATGATCTCGTGCCGTGCGACCATGCGGAGGATGCGCTCAGGCACCGGTCCGTCATCCAGCTGCCGGCGAAGCATCTCCATAGCGCGCTCGCGCTCCGAGGCACGGTGGCGGCGCGGCGGCCGGCAGCCGCCGGGCGCGGTGCTGACCTGGCCGTGGACGTAGCGCCAAGCCTGAATCTGCGAGATACCGTGGACGCGACCGACCTTAGCGGTTGACCATCCGCTCTCGGCCTCGGCCTGCATGGCCGCGATCTGACTGGCAGAGAATCGGGTACGGCGATGAGGCCTCGTGCCAGGAGCGCGCCCGGGGTCGGGTGGCTCGGTGACGGGCAGCGCGACGTCCGCGACGGGTGCGACCACACGGACGGGTGGCTGACGCGAGGCCACGAGAGCTCCGGGCTCGTCCTCGCGAGGCAGCGGTCGCGGCCGATGGATGCGCACGTCCGCATGACTACCTTCGTCGGAATCGGTTACTCTAGTCATCGCGTTCTCAATGACCGTCGCTGCGTTGCTCGGCCGGCGACGGTCGTTCTCTATCTACGCGACGACAAGCTGAGTGCTCGCGGCGACATCGTGCTCTGCCGGCGCGTCGGCGAGGGCGACAGCCCGGCGCCGGACGGTCGGCGGCTCGGGCCGGAACTTGTGCGTGGACCCGGTCACCATCCGCCATGCCGTCTGTTGCGTGCAGCCGTACGCCTTGCCGATGCGATAGGTTGACCAGCCGGCGCGATGCAAAGCGATCATCTCGCGCCCCTGTGCCTCGGTGTACCGGCTTGCCCGGCCGCGAATCTTCATAACGGATAGATACCCTCTTCTCCGCGCGCTTAATCCGTGATGCGATGATGCGGACGGGCGGCCGAGGTAAGCGTGCGGCGTCGGGCGGCTATTCCTCGCCGTCGAAGTCGGGCCACTCAATGGCGATGCGGCTCGGGTCGAAGGTTGGCCGCCCGGGTCGCTTGGCCGCGGGCTGAACAGTGATCGACTTGACCAGTGACGCTAGGGCCGTCCGCCGCTCATCCTCCGTTAACTCGGTCCATCGTTGCCGGAGGCTTTCGCTCGCCGCTGCGGCAGCCCGCGCGTAGGCCGCCGTCGCGATCCGTTCTTCCGTGTCGGCGATCCGCTCGCGGATGGCCGCGGTCGCCCGGGTCAGCTGCTCCAGGGTCACGTCGCCGCGGGCGTATGCGTCGGCCAGGGCGTCCAGACGGCCGCGTTCGGCCGCCAGGTCGGGCAATGCCGGCTCGGTGCTCGCCGGCGAGCCCAGCACGTCCGCGACGCGCCGCCGGCCCGAGAAGTTGCGCTCGATGACGCGCTCAATGACGCTCGCCTCGGCCTTGTCGGCACGGATCAGGATGCGCCCGCATCCGCGGGGCGGCGCCATGCACGCGTAGCTCGCGCGATTCCGCCGGGTCGCCCCCTTCCACTTCATCGGCGCGCCGCAATGGCCGCAGCGGACCAGGCCGGCGAGTAGGTGCCGCGCCGGGCGGCCGGGCATTGAGCGCGCCGGGTCACGGAGGATCGCCCGTAGCTCGATCTGATCCGTCTCGGAGATGAGTGCGGGCCACTGAGCCGGGTACGTCGCCCCGTTATGCGCTCGAAGGCCGATCACACGCGGGCCAAGCAGAATGCGGGCCAGCCGGGCCGCTTGGAACGGCTTGCCGCTCACCCCGCACTCGCCAGCCCGGTTCAGCGCCAGGGTCACGGACCGGAGCGATTGGCCAGCGAGGATTCGCCGGGTCGCGTCTCGAATGACATCGGCCTCGTGCGGGCTCACCGTCAATCCGTCCGCCTCGAAGCCGTACGGCCGCGGGCCGCCGTGATGGCCTCCGTTCTCGGCCGTCTCCTGGGCCTTGCGACGCTGCCGGGTGGCCGTCGCGTCCGCCTCGGACGCGGCTACGGCGCCCATGATCCGAGCGTATAGGCGCCCGCCATCAGTCGCTAGGTCAACGTCGCCGGTCACTGAGGCCAGCGCGACGCCGTGCTTCTCACAGAGCGGCATGAACGTCTCAAGTTCGATCGGCCGCCGATGGAGGCGGTCCAGGCGGTACACGACGACGGCGCCGACCTTCCCCGCCTCGATGTCGGCCACCAGGCGGCTGTACGCGGGCCTACGCCGGCCGCTGGAGGCCGAGACGTCGTTATCCACGTACGGCGGCTCAATGACCGTCCAGCCGCGCCTGAGGGCCAGTGAGCGGGTGTCAGTCGCCTGACGCTCGACGCCAAGCGCCTCGCCATCCCTATCCCGGCTGATCCGGCAGTACAGCGCCGCTCGGGTCATCGTGCGACCCTCCGTCGAACGTGATCGGGCTTGACGATCCTCGCGGGCGGATCATATCACCCCCCTATAGACCTTTCGCGACCTCGGCGGACGCGAGGTTGACGGTGACCCGCCGGGCAGGGAAGTCGAAGCCGGCGTTGCGGACCGCCGCCCGCACCCGCTCCCGCGCCTCCTGGCTGGACCGGTCGGTCAGCCCCACGATGGTGAAGCTGGGCAGCCCGTTGGCGACATCCACCTCCACCGTCACGGGGACGCCGGAGAGCCCCTGGACGGCACAACTTATGTCGGTCGCGACCATACGGAATAGTATGATACCAGAGCGGCGCTGCTCTCAGGGTTGCACGGAGTCCCCTATCGTCCTGGGGCCTCCGGTGGACGTCGTGCTGGCGCGGGTCTGGCTCATCCCGCCTGAGTGCCGCTGGGTTCGGGCCCCGCGAATCCGGGTGGGCCGAGATTCTCTCTACAGGCGTAGGAGCATTGCTGCCGGGAGCGCGGCACTTCCGGGCGGCACAGGCCTAGGTCGAGAACCTCACTCGCCCAGTGACATGGCCAGGGCGAACGCCTCCACCCGCCCGGCTCCCTCTTCCGGCCAGCCGGCTATCAGGTAGCTGGTTCCCGCGTCGCGATGCGCCTCAACCTCCCTCCCCGCGACCCCGAGATCGCCGCTGATCGAGACCGAGCCGGCACGGGTGATCCGCTCGGGGTCACGCCCGGCGCGCCGCGCTGCCTCGGCCACGATCTCCCACTTGCGGCTCAACACGCTGGCATCGCCGTAGCAGTGCCAGACATCAGCGACCCGGCCGGCCAAGGGCAGCATCCGCGCCTCGCCGGACGCCCCGATCCAGATCGGAGGATGCGGCCTCTGGACGGGAAGCGGTCGCATCTGGGCAGCCTCGAGCGAGGTGGCGTGGCCCACGTATGACACTCGCTCACCGGTGGTCAACCGGCGGAAGATCTCGACGGTATCCTCGAGGCGATCGATTCGTTCCGAGATGGGTGGAAAGGGAATTCCGAGCTCGTGGTGTTCGTCGCCGAACCAAGCAGCGCCGAGCGCGAGCTCGAGCCTGCCGTTCGAGGCGTGGTCGATGGTGATCGCCTCCGCAGCGAGCACCGAGGGGTGCCGGTAGGTCACGCCCGTGACCAGCAGCCCGAGCCGCACCCGGGTGGTGGCCGTGGCCAGGGCTGCAAGAGTGGTCATCCCCTCGAAGCAGTTGCCTGGGCCCTCCCCATACATCGGCTCGAAGTGGTCGAATCCCCACACCCCGTCGAAGCCGAGGTCCTCGGCGAGGCGCACGCGCTCCAGGATCTCCGGCCATTCCAAGCGCTGTTGAGCGACATCCAGCCCAAACCGCATCGTGTGATTGTGACGCCGGAAGGCTGGATCGTGCGAGGCCGGCCGTAGCTGCCGCCCGCGGCGCGAAACGCCGTGGGTGACGGGGAGCCCGCGATTCTCTCTTGTGCCGTCCGGTACCTACCAGGACGGGGTGCAATCACCCCTTCACGCGTCCGCCGAGGGGAGGTGGAGATCACCACCGCCTGGCTCCGTCGGAGGCTGCGCCTCTGCGCCCGCCAGGAGGTCACTCGGCGGGCGAGGCAGCGGGGCGCGGACGCCGGCTCCGGCGCTTCCCGACGCGCCGGAAGCGCCCGGACGGGTGGCCGCTCGACGCGGCCCTCGAGGTGACTGCGCTCTACTCGTTGCGCGGCCCAGCGCCTTGGCTCGGCGCCGCTCCTCGGCGCGGTGGCGACGACGGCCTAGCCACATGACCAGGCGGTCCAACATACAGACAGCTTAGGAGGCCGGCTCCATGACGCACACCCAGCTCTCCGAGGCGTCCTCGACGGTGCCGTTGCTGGAGTCGTTGTGCAGGTTGGTGACGGTCACCGATCCCGAGCCGTCGGGGTTGACCTCGGCGCCGAAGGTGGCCGCGGACGTGCTGTTGGTCGACCAGCTCAGGGTGGTGCCCAGGCTCACGCTCTGAGCGACCGAGGTCGAGGGGTAGGAGCCGGGCCCGCTGTAGGGAACGATCGCAAGGTCGAAGCCCACCGCCTGGCCGTCGACGGTGACCCTACCATCCCCCGGGTCGGGTGCCTGCAGCGCCGGGATGCCCGACCCGGGAGCCCCCTCTCCGTCCTCGGCCCAGCCGGCGCAGCTGAAGGCCGCCGATCCCTGGTCCTCATCGATGAATCCTCCGCTCGCACTGACCGTCCCACTCATCGAGTAGCAGACGTACAGGGTCAGCCCGCTCGGCGCCACCGCCGGGGCCGCGATGGTGCAGCCGCCCGGACCCGTGGTCGGCCGCGGGCCACTGGCCAGCGCCGTGCCCCTCGGCGTGGCCGGCGAGGTCGAGACCGCACCCGGGGTGACTTTCGCACCGGGTATTGCCGTCGGCGCCGGCGAGTTCGACGACACGAACCAGGCGCTGAGGCCGGCCGCCGCGAGCACCCCGACGATCACGGCGGCGGCGGCATGTCGGCGTCTCACGGCGCGGCGATCATACGGGCACGGCCCGCGGGGCGTCCTCAGCTCAGTCGGAGGGCTCGGTGACGCAGATCCAGGTCTCGATGATGGTCTCGGTCTCACCGTTGCCAGCCTCATTGGTGAGGCTGGCGCTCAGCGACCCGGAGCCATCGGCGCTCACATGGGCGGTGAAGTCGGTGGCGTTCACGTTGTTCCAGTCGGTGTCACCGAGGCTCGCCAGCTCGTCCAGGTCGGTGGACGGGTAGGAGCCGGGACCGGTGTAGGGGCCGATGTAGAAGGTGAATGCCAGCTCCTGCCCGTTGACGGCCACCCCGGCGGTCGAGGGGTCCGGGGCAGGTAGAACCTCGCCGGCCGCACCGCTGACCTGCTCCCCGCTCCTGGCCCAGTCCGAGCAACTGACCGCGCCGTTGCCCTCGAGATCGTCGTAGAAGCCGCCGCTCGACACGACCTCACCGGTCATCGAGTAGCAGGTGATCAGGGTCACCCCGGCCGGCGGGCCCGCGGAGGCGGCGACCTGGCAGCCGCCCGGACCTGCGGTCGGGCCCCCGGGCGTCGGGCTCGGCGTCGGCGTGGCGGCGGCCACCACGGACGGGCTGGTCGACCTCGAGGACGGCGGCGGCGTGGACGTCGAGGTGGCCGGCTGCGAGCCGGCTCCACACCCGGCGATCAGGATCGCCGTACCGGCGAGAAGGGTGAGCGCGACGATGCGGTGTCTCAACGGTCGTGGAGCATGACTCGGACGATGCGGTGTTGAGAAGCCGACCCGCCGCATCACCCTCTCACGGCATCGCGGATGTGCTCGCAACTGAGCGGCCGCAGCTCGCGGTCGAATCGCACCGCCACGACGTCGATCCGGCAGGGCTGGTCCCCACGGCCGGTGGCCAGCCGGAAGGCGTCGAGGAGCATCCGAAGCCTGGCCTGCTTGCGCCGGTCCACGGCCTCCTGAGGGAGACCGAAGCGGTCGCCGCGGCGCGCCTTGACCTCGACGGCCACCAGGGTCCCGGCCTCCTCGCAGACGATGTCGAGCTGGCCGAGGCGGCAGCGCCAGTCGCGGGCGACCAGACGCATCCCGCCCGCCAGCAGGCACGCGAGCGCGGCCGACTCCCCCGCCTGCCCGACCATCCGCCGGGGGGGCGGCACCAGCGGGAGGCGCGGCCCGGCCGCCGGTGGCTCAGACGTTCCCCGGCTCCAGCTCCTCTGTCTCGTCCGGTTCGGAAGCCTCGACGAAGCCGGAATCCAGATCCTCCTCGGCAGCCGCCTCCGCCTCGACTGCCTGGGCCCGGCGCACCCCTCCGGACTCGCCACCCAGGGGCTGGCGGCGCTCCCTGATCCGGGCCCGCTTGCCCACCTTCTCGCGCAGGTAGAAGAGCTTGGCCCGGCGGACTTCGCCGTGACGCAGGACCTCGATCCGGTCGATGCGCGGCGAGTGAAGCAGGAAGGTCCGCTCCACCCCCACCCCGTGCGACGCGATCCGGCGGACCGTGAAGCTGGCCCCGATGCCGGTCTTGCCGTGGAGGGAGATCACCACCCCCTCGAACACCTGGATGCGCTCGCGGGTCCCCTCGACGACCTTGACGTGCACCCGAACCGTGTCCCCGCTTCGGAGCACCGGGACCTCTGCCTTCTCCTGCTCCCGCTCCAGGAGCTCGACGACATTCACTGCAAACCTCCAGAAATCGCGCCCGACGACCCTAGCAGGTCGGGCCTCCGGCGCTGGGTTGCCTCTCGGGAATTGCGGCGCCGCCAGGCCTCGATGGCGGCGTGGTTGCCGCCACGGAGCACCTCCGGCACCAGCTCGCCCTCGAAATCGGCGGGCCGGGTGTAGAGGGGGGCCTCCAGGCCGCCCTCGGTGGCCGCGGAGAAGGTCTCGTCGGTCAGCGAGTCGGCGGATCCGACCACGCCCGGCACCAGCCGCCCGACCGCCTCGATCACGGCCATGGCGGCGATCTCCCCGCCGCTCAGGACGTAGTCGCCGACCGACAGCTCCTCGCCGATCTCGGCCCGAGCGCGCTCGTCGACGCCCTGGTAACGGCCGCAGACCAGGAGCAGCGCGCGCTCCGCGGCGAGCTCCCGCGCCACCACCTGGTCGAATGTCCTCCCCTGGGGCGAGAGCAGGATCGCCCGCGTCCCCGGCACCTCGTCGCGAAGCCGGCGGACGGCGCGCACCAGCGGCTCGGGCTTCAACACCATGCCGGGGCCACCCCCGAAGGCGATGTCGTCGACCTGGCGGTGACGGCCGGTGGTGAAGTCGCGCAGGTCGTGGAGATGAAGCTCCAGATCGCCGCGTTCGAGGGCGCGCCCGACCACCCCGACGCCGAGGGGGCCGGGGAAGACCCCGGGGAAGAGGGTGAGGACGTCGAAGCGCATCTCGATGCGGCCGCTCAGGCCTCCTCCTCGTCCCAGGGCGTGAGCACCACCTGACCGCCCTGGATGTCCACCTCGCGGACGAAGGCGCTCACCATCGGGAAGCGGCGCTCGCCCTCGCGACCATCCACGACGAGGACGTCGTGGGCGGTGCCGGCCTCGACGTCGGCGACCAGGCCGAGCGAGCGCCCCTCGGTGTCCACGGCGGCGAGCCCGACCAGCTGCCAGACGAACCACTCACCGGCGGGCAGACGCCGCGCCCGTGCCGGTTCCACGCAGAGGTAGGCGCCGCGCAGGGGCGCCGCGGCCTCGGGCGAATCGATCCCCGCGAAGCCGAGCAGCAGGTCCCCATCTCCAAGACCGCGCGCGGAGCGCAGGGTCAGGGTGCGCCCGGTCTCCTCGACGGTCACCCTCACCCCGCGGCGGAAGCGGTGGGCGTCCCCACCCAGGCTCTCGGCGCGCACCTCGCCGACCACCCCATGGGTGCGCCGCACCCGGGCGACCCGGAGCAGGGCTGGGCGCCCAGCGGTGATACCGCGGCTGGCGGAGGGGGTCATCGCAGACCTCTCGGGCCGGAGACGGGACGGGTCATCGCTGCTCGGCCAGCTCCACCTGGACGCGCTCGTGGGCACGCAGCCCGGCGGCCCGGACCACGGCGCGGACGGCGTCGATGTTGCGACCGCCCTTGCCGATCAGCTTGCCCATGTCGGACTCGGCGACCCCCACCTCGATGATGGTGGTCCGTCCCTTGGGCACCGCCCGGACGGTGACGGACTCGGGGGCGCCGACCATCCGCTCGATGATGAATCGGGTGAGGTCGGCGTAGTCGGCCACCTAGGCCTCCTCGCTCGCCGGGACGGTCTCCTCGGCGGGCCCCGCGGCCGCCTCGTCGGGCTCCCCGGAGGCAGGCTCGGGCTCCCCGGGCGCTGCCGGGTGGGGGCCGGCGGCGTCCACGACCGGCTCGGCGTCCACGACCAGCTCGGCGTCAACCACGTGCTCGGCGGCCACGACCCGCTCCGCGGCCACGTCGGGCTCGGCGGCCACAACCGGCTGGGCTGCCACCTCGGCCGCCACCTCAGCGGCGCCGGCCGGCTCGTCCGCCGTGACCCGCTCGCGCCGCGGATTGCCGGCGAGGATGCCCTGGGCGACCAGCAGGTCGCGCGCGCTGTCGCTGGGACGGGCCCCGCGGCGCAGCCACTCCCGCACCCGCTCGGCGTCGATCCTCACCGCCGCCGGCTGGGGCAGCGGGTCGTAGAAACCCAGGGCCTCGATGAACCGGCCGTCACGGGGGCTCCGCGAGTCGGCGACCACCAGGCGGTAGAAGGGACGCTTCGTGGTCCCCATCCTCTTCAGGCGGATCTTGACCAAAACTTCTCCTTTGCGGTGTTGGTGTGCCCGCGCCGGCGGGCATCGACTGCATTGAAACGATCACCGACCGGGCAGGCCGAGCTGAGAGGGGTCCATGCCCTGGAGCTGACGGAGCATGCGCGCCCGCCCGCGCACCCCCTTGCCGCCCTTGCCGCCCAGGGACCTCATCACCGATTGCATCTGCTCGAACCCCTTGAGCAGCTTGTTGACGTCGGCGAGCGTGGTGCCGCTGCCGGCGGCGATGCGGCGCCGCCGCGAGCTCTTGAGCACCTCGGGGTGGACCCGCTCGTGGGCGGTCATGGAGAGGACGATGGCCTCCATCCGGGAGATGTCCTTCTCGGTGGGCATCATCCCCCCCGCCTGCTTCATCATCTGGCGTCCCCCGGGGAGCATCCCCAGGATCCCCTCCAGCGACCCCATCTTGCGGAGCTGGCGCATCTGCTCCAGCCAGTCGTTCATGGTGAAGCGCCCGGCGAGGAGCTTGTGCGCCGCCGCCTCCGCGGTGCGCTGGTCGACCTGCGACTCGGCGCGCTCGACCAGGGTGAGGATGTCGCCCATGCCGAGGATGCGCGACGCCATCCGCTCGGGCTGGAACGGCTCCAGCTCGGACACCTTCTCCCCCACCCCGGTGTAGAGGATCGGCTTGCCCATCGACTCCTTCATGGAGAGGGCCGCGCCGCCTCGGGCATCCCCGTCCAGCTTGGTCAGGATGATGCCGTCCACCCCCACCTGCTGGTCGAATTCCCGGGCGACGTTGACCGCCTCCTGCCCGGTCATGGCGTCGACCACCAAAACCGTGTCATGGATGGGGATGCGCTTGCGGATCTCCTTCAGCTCCGCGAGCATCGGCTGATCGATCTGGAGGCGGCCGGCGGTGTCGAGTATGACGACGTCGCAATTGAGCCGGTGTGCCTCCTCCAGCCCGCGCCTGCAGAGGTCGGGGGGCTTGCTCTTCCCGTCGGGCATGGCGACCGGGATCTGGTTGTCCCTGCCCAGCTTCTCGAGCTGCTGGGGTGCGGCCGGACGC
>DNAU01000140.1:4663-6119 GCA_003491925.1 Chloroflexota bacterium | reverse complement strand
AGGGCATCGAGTTCGACTACTGCAGCGTCCAGGCCGCCGAGGCCCTGCGCCTGCAGGGGGTCGCCGCGATCATGGTCAACAGCAACCCGGAGACGGTGAGCACCGACTTCGACTGCAGCACCCGCCTCTACTTCGAACCGCTCGACCAGGAGGCGGTGCTCGCGGTCATCGAGGCCGAGCGGGCGAGCGGGGTCGTGGTCCAGTTCGGGGGCCAGACCGCCATCAACCTCGCCGAGCCGCTCGACCGGCACGGGGTCCATATCCTCGGCACCACCGTCGACGCCATCGACCTGGCCGAGGACCGGCGCCGCTTCGAGGCGCTGATGCGCCGTCTCGAGATTCCCCAGCCCCACGGGGCGGCCACTGTCGACCCCGCCGAGGCGGCCGCGATCGCCGACCGGATCGGCTACCCGGTGCTGGTCCGCCCGTCCTTCGTGCTGGGCGGGCGGGCGATGGAGGTGGTCCACAGTCGCGATCAGCTCCAGCGCTTCGTCGCCGCCGCGATGGCCGCGCTCCCCGAGGACGGAGATCGGGTGGGCGGGTCCCGCGGCACGGTGCTGGTCGACAAGTACCTCTTCGGCACCGAGGTCGACGTCGACGCGGTGTCGGACGGCGAGACCGTTGTGATCCCCGGGCTGATGGAGCACGTGGAGCGGGCCGGGGTCCACAGCGGGGACTCGATGGCCGCCTACCCCGCCCCCGGCCTCGATGCCGAGGTGACCCGGCGGATCGTGGCGGACACCGTCGCCATCGCCCGGGCGCTCCCGGTGCTCGGCCTCTGCAACATCCAGTTCGTCATCTGGCGCGGCCTTCCCCACGTCCTCGAGGTCAACCCCCGGGCCTCCCGGACCGTGCCGTTCATCAGCAAGGTCACCGGGGTGCCGATGGTCGAGCTGGCCACCCGGGTGATGCGGGGTGAGCGGCTCGCCGACATCGGCTTCGAGACCGGGCTGCTCCCACCGCTCCCGCTGGTCGCGGTCAAGGCCCCAGTGTTCTCGACCGTCAAGCTCGCCCTCGTCGACTCGGCGCTCGGACCCGAGATGAAGTCCACCGGCGAGGTGATGGGCATCGACACGACGCTCGGGGCCGCGGTCGAGAAGGCGTTCGTGGCCGCGCTCGGCGCGGTGCCCGCCAAGGGAGCCGTGCTCTGCAGCATCGCCGACTCTGACAAGGCGCAGGCGCTGCCGATCATGGCCCAGCTCTCGGCGCTCGGCTTCGGGATCTTCGCCACCGCCGGGACCGCGGCGGCCCTGAGCGCCGCCGGGGTCAGCGCCACCGCGGTGGGGAGGATCGGGCAGAGCCGGCCCAACGTCCTGGACATCATCGAGGAGGGGCGGGTCTCGCTGGTCGTCAACACCGTCTCCAACCTGGAGAGCGACGAGCTGAGCATCTCCCCCTCCCGGGAGGGCGGCCTGGCCGCCGCCGGGCGCACCGTCAAGGACGGCTACCGCATCCG
>DNAU01000140.1:0-4521 GCA_003491925.1 Chloroflexota bacterium | reverse complement strand
AGGCCCTGGTCGACGCCATCACCCGGCAGCGCCGGGGCGCGGAGATCACCGTCGCCCCGGTCCGCGCGTACCGCGCCGGAGGGGTGGCCGCGGTGGCGGGATGAGCGCTCCCCTCTCGGATCTGGGCCGGGCCCGCGACCAGTCCGGAGAGGTGCTCGCGGTGGAGGCGCTGGGGGGCGGCCTGGTGGAGATCACCGTGCGCCTGCCCCACCTGGCGGCGACGGCGCGTCCCGGGGAGTTCGCCCAGCTCCGTGCCTGGGACGGGGTGGAGCCACTGCTGCGCCGTCCCTTCAGCGTCGCCTGGACCGCCGGCGAGGCGTGCGGCTTCGTGCTCGAGGCGGTCGGGCTCGGCACCCGCCTGCTGGTGGCCCTTCGGCCCGGCGACCCGCTTCGCGCCCTGGGCCCGCTCGGCAACGGCTTCCAGCTCGACCCGGTCCCCGCGCGCGCCCTGATCGTGAGCGGCGGCCTCGGCTGCGCCCCGTTTCCCCACCTGGTGCGCGGGCTGCGCCGGGCCGGCTGCCCCGAGGTGGTCGTGCTCAGCGGAGCCGCCACCGCCGACCGGCTCTACCCCGCCGACCGCTTCGTCCGCGGCGAGACCGGGGTTCGGGTGATGGAGGCGACCGATGACGGCAGCCGGGGCCATCGCGGCTTCGTCACCGAGCTGGTCCCCGAGCACTGCGACGAGACGGTGGCGGTCTTCGGGTGCGGGCCCAACCCGATGCTGGCCGCCCTGGCCGCAGCCCTGCGCGGCATGCCCCGGCCCCCCCACCGAGCCGAGGTCTCCCTGGAGGCGCCGATGGGCTGCGGCTTCGGCACCTGCCTCGGCTGTGCGCTCCCCCTCGCAGGCGACCACGGCACCGTCTGGGGGCTCTGCTGTCGGCAGGGCCCGGTCATGGAGGTCTCGCAGGTGGACTGGCCCGGGTTGCTCGCCCTTCCGCCGGCGCACGTCGCGTGAGCGCCGTACCCGCCCCCCTCCCGCCCGAGGCTCCCGGCCCCGATCTTCGCGTCGACCTCGGGCGGGGCCTGGTCCTCCCCAACCCGGTCGGCCTCGCCAGCGGCACCGCCGGCTACGGCTTCGAGTTGCGCCAGCTGATCGACCTCGACCGGCTCGGCGCCCTCTTCACCAAGGGGACCACTCTCCGACCGCGGGACGGGAACCCGCCGCCGCGGGTGGCCGAGGTCCGTGGCGGGATGCTCAACTCCATCGGCCTGCACAACCCCGGGGTCGAGCACGTCGCCGCCGTCTACGCGGCCGAGTTCACCCGCTGGCGGGTGCCCGTGGTGGTCAACGTCGCCGGCGGGAACGTCGACGACTATCTCGGCTGTCTGGACCGGCTCGACGCCGCCGAGGGTATCGCCGGCTACGAGCTCAACATCTCCTGCCCCAACATCGCCAACGGCCTCGACTACGGGCGCGATCCCGTGGCGGCCGCCCGGCTGGTCGCCGCCACCCGGGCCCGCACGAACCGCCACCTGATGGTCAAGCTCAGCCCCAATGTCACCGACATCGCGGCGGTCGCCCGGGCCGTCGAGGATGCCGGCGCCGACTCGGTGTCGGCGGTCAACACCTACGTGGGGATGAAGATTCACCGCGGCATCCGGGCGCCCGTGCTCCCGGGCCGGGGAACGGGCGGACTGAGCGGCCCGGTGATCAAGCCGCTGGCGCTGGCGGCGGTGGCCCAGGTGAGGGCGGCCGTGAGCATCCCGGTGGTCGGCGTCGGCGGGATCATGGACGCCGGCGACGCCCAGGAGTTCCTCATCGCCGGCGCCAACGCCGTCCAGGTCGGCACCGCGACCTTCGTCAACCCCGCCGCCGCCCTCGAGGTGCTCGACGGTCTCCTGGCCCTCGCCCTCCGGTCCGGGATCGGGCGGCCGCCGGGCCGGCCCGGCGGGGCCGTCAGGGCGGTGCCCCCTGCAGGGATCGAACCCGCATCAACCGGTTAAAAGCCGGCTGCTCTGCCGTTGAGCTAAGGGGGCGGCTGGGACGGCATTATGCCCGCCGCCCGGCCCGGCGCCCGGGCCCCTCTCGATGTCGCACCATCTTGCCGTGCCCGCCCCCGTCCCCGGCTTCCCGGCCAGGTTCCCGGTCCGCGGCGACGGACGCCGCCCCCTGCGGTACCGGCTGGCCGCGGGGTCGGTCCGCATCTGCCTGCGGCTGCTCTTCCTCGGCCGGCTCCACCTCGAGGGGGCGGACGGAGTGCCCCTCGAGGGCCCGCTGCTGGTCGCCTCCAACCACATCAGCAACTGGGACCCGCTGATCCTGGGCGCCTTCTTCCCCGGCACCCTTTTCGCGATGGCCAAGCGCGAGCTGTTCCGGCCCCCTCCGGTCGCCTGGCTGCTGGCCGGTTGCAACTGCTTCCCGGTCGACCGCGGCAACGCCGATCGGCGTGCGCTGCGGATCAGCCTCGATCTGCTGCGCAGGCGCCGCCGGCTGCTCCTCTTCATCGAGGGTCACCGCTCGCGCGGTCGCGGGATGGGACCGGCCGAGGCCGGGGCCGGCTTCCTGGTCCGGCGCACCCAGGCACCGGTGCTGCCGGTGGCGATCTGGGGCACCGAGCGGGTCCTGCGGCCGGCCGGGGGCCTGCTGCCGCGCCGGGGCCGGATCCGGGTCCGCTACGGCCTCCCGCTCACCGTCTCCGGGCGCTCCGACCAGGAGATCGCCGACGCCATCGCCGCCGAGGTGGCGGCGCTCCTCCCCTCCGGATACCGGGGGGCTACCCCTGAGACGCCCCCTCGCCGGGCTTCTCGGCGCTCTCCAGACAGGTGAAGGCGACGACCTCCTTGGTGTCCGGGGCGACATCGAAGCGAACGATCGCCGTCTGGCTCAGCACGGTCTCGACCCTGCCGGTGGCGCCGACCGGGTAGTTCCCGATCAGCGTTCCGGTCCGCGGGCGCGTGTTCTGGATCAGGACCACCCGCTCGCCGACCGCGAACGGGGGCGGAGGCTCCTCGCGGGCGCTCGGTGGCCGGCCGGGCTGGGGACGGACCGGTGGAGGCAGCACGGGGCCGGCCACGACGTCCGGCTCCTCCTCGTCGTCCGCGGGGACGATGGCGTCGTCCACCAGCAGGACGTCGACCACGTCGGGAATCTCGACGTCGGGGACGTCGTGAACCTCACCGACCACCAGCTCGAGGTCGTCCTCGTCGGCGGCGTCGGCGTCCAGATCGGAGGCTTCTTCGTCGAGATCGTCGCCGGCCATGGTCCCTTCTCGGCTGGGGGATGGAGCTGCTGAGACGCTGAGGATACTGCCTGGCCCTGCCGGCACCGCGAGCGACTGGCGCGATGGCCGCCGAGGGCCGCGCCCGGGTCCGCCTAGAATCGGGCCCCATGGCGGTTCGCACCTGGACGGCGCTCTCGCCCCGCGCCCAGCAGCGCGCCCTCGAGATCGCCCCGGGAGCGCTGACCTGGACGGTGCTGCTCATCCCCCTGATCGTCGCCTTCGCGATCCGCTTCAACGACCCCGCCGACCTCTGGATCATTGGCCTGGGAGCGGTGCTGCTCGATGCCTACTGGTTCCTGCGCACCGCAGTCACCGTCTATTGGGTGTGGCGGTCCCTGCAGCAGCTCCGCCGCGTCGAGGCGGGGGACTGGTGGGCGGAGTGCGAGCGGATGGAGACCCCAGCGGGCGGGCCCGGCCCCAACGACATCACCCACTGTGCGCTCATCCCCACCTACACCGAGCGCTACGAGGTGCTCCGCGCCACCGTCGAGGCGCTCGCCGACCAGCGATACCCGGACCAGCTCAAGGTCTGCGCGATCATCACCCGGGCCACCGACATCGCCGGCTGCGACAACGTCCGCCGCCTGCAGTCCGAGCTCGGGCACCGATTCCGCGCCTTCATCCACATCAAGGACCCGCTGTTGCCCGGGATCGTGGTCGGCAAGTCGGCCGCCATGTCCTACGGCGGCCCGGTGCTCCGCCAGCATTGCGACCGGCTGGGGCTGGATCCGGCGCGCACCCTGGTCACCGACCTCGACTCCGACTTCCGCCTGCACCCTCAGTACTTCGCCCATATCACCTGGAACTTCCTGCACGTCGACCACCAGCTGACCTCGATCTGGCAACCGGTGCCGGTCTTCCTCAACAACCTCTGGAAGGTGCCGGCGGCGGTCAGGGTGATGGCCACCGCGGCAACTCAGTGGCAGATGTTCCTTCACCAGCACCCGGATCGCCTGGTGATGTTCTCGTCCTACACGATGTCGATGAAGCTCTTGACCGAGGTGGGCTATTGGGACAGCGACGTCATCCCCGAGGACTCGCGGTTCTTCTGGAAGGCCTTCTTCCGCTACGGCGAGGAGCTCAAGGTGCGGCCCGCCTTCCTGCCGGTGTTCGGCGACGCACCCCGGTCGCGCGATTACGCCTCGACCCACGTGAGCCAGTACAACCAGATCAAGCGGTGGGCATGGGGGGCGACCGATGTCCCCTACGTCTGCGTCCGGATGCTCAGCCATCCGGAGATCCCCTGGCGGCTGCGCGCCCGCCGCTTCCGGTTCCTGATGTTCAACCACCTCACCTGGGC
>DNAU01000146.1 GCA_003491925.1 Chloroflexota bacterium | reverse complement strand
AGGAGGACCTACACCCGTGGCACCACGAGTATCACCCACCGAGCGCATCCGCGCAGAGATCAATGACCTGTTCGAGGGAGACGTCGACCTCCCATCGGCAGTTGAGCAGGTCGCACGCCTTTCCGTCAGGCTCACCCTCCAGAGCGTCTTGGAGGAGTTCGTCTGCGTCGAGCTGCTCCGAGACCGCTACGAGCGCCGGGGAGAGGACCACCCCGAGGCCTACAGGAACGGCTTCCAGCCACCGAGGACGATCAAGACCACCCTGGGATCGATCGAGCTCCAGCGCCCGAAACTGAGAGGCGCCCACTCCGCGCTCTGCGACCAGCTCTTCGGCTCCGGGATCACCCGGACGAACGCCTTGGAGACCCTCGTGATCAGCTGCTGGGTGAGGGGGCTATCTGACCGTGACATCGAGGCCACGCTGGTCGAGACCTTCGGGAGAGACGCCTCGGTCTCGAAGTCGACCGCGAGCCGCATCTGCCAGCGCCTTCGAGCCGAGTTCGACGCCTTCGGGCGCGCCGACCTGTCGAAGCAGAAGATCGACTACCTGTATTGCGACGGGAGCTACTTCAAGATGCACCCGAAGTCCAAGGCCGAGCCGGTGCTCTGTGCCTGGGGGGTGGACACCGACGGCAAGCCCGTGTTCTTGGGCTTGGCCTCGGGTTCTTCGGAATCCACCGACGCCTGGAAGGGCTTCTTCGAAGACTTAGAGACCCGCGGTCTTCGTCCACCTCTGCTCGTGATCACAGACGGCGGACCGGGGCTGCTCGCCGCTATCGAGCAGTGCTTTGGAAGAAGCCTGCTGCAACGCTGTCTCATCCATCGTCTGCGGAACATCCTCGCCAAAGTGCCGAGGCACTCCCAGGACGAGGTGAAGCGCGACTACTGGGCGATCTTCAACCGGATCACCCAGCCCTCGGGTCCGAAGGCCGTCTCTGAAGCACGACGGCGGGCAAAGGCCTTCTGCACGAAATGGCGGAAGCTCTACCCCTCGGCCGTTGCCTGTCTCGAGGAGGATCTCGACGCACTCGTCGTCCACCTGCGCTTCCCAGCCGAGCACTGGAAGCGCATCCGGCATTCGAACTTGCTAGAGCGCTCCTTCGGTGAGACACGCCGGCGCGTGAAGGTCATCGGTCGGCTGCCTGGAGAGCAGAGTTGCCTGTCACTCGTCTGGGCGGTGCTCGACCGCGCCTCGAAGGGCTGGCGCGGGCTCACCATGACACCGAAGGCTCTGCGCCAACTGCAGGACCTGCGGCGCGAACTACTGCACGATCAACAAGTCGAGGAGGTGACAGAGGACAGCGTCACAGCCGCTGCGTAGTATCAATATGGAGTCTTCGCCCCGAGCCGTTTACACCAGCGCTGAGACGCCACCGGCGACAGCGGTCCGTCCCAGGCCAGTATCCGGGAATGTCACTTGAGGAGGGAGCCGGGAGGGGGTCTGGGATCTGATGCGATGAAGGAGCGGGGCCTCCGCTCCCCGTGGGATCCGAGCCTTGCAATGCTCGGGGTTTCCACACCAAACCCGCGACAAGGGAGGCCCCTATGGAGCGACAGTACGTCGGAATCGATCTGCACCGCCGCACCTCGACGATCTATCGGATGTCTGAAGACGGAGAGGTGCTCGGCTGTGTGCGCATCCCGAGCCAGCCATTCGAGCTCGCCCAGGCGATAGCAGAGGCAGGAGAAGCACCCGAGGTCGTCTTGGAGTCCACCTATGGGTGGTACTGGGCGGCGGATCTGCTCAAGGAGCTCGGTGCGAACGTTCACCTGGCCCATCCCCTCGGGAACAACTGGGGCAACCGCCGGGTAAAGAACGACGAGCGCGACGCCAAGGACCTGGCCGCCATGCTTCGCCTCGGGCGTCTTGCAGAGGGCTGGATCGCACCTCCTGAGATAAGGGAGCTTCGGGAGCTCGTGCGCTACCGCTATCACCTCGTCTCTCACCGATCGAGCTGCAAGACCCAGATCCACGGGGTGATGGCAAAGAACGGGATCCTGCCCGCAAGGAAGGAGATGTGGGGAGAAGGCGGCTATGCACAGCTCGACTCACTAGAACTCCCATACGCATATGCAGCCCGCATCGACTCGCTGCGGGACCTGATTGAGATCTACGACAGGGAGATCGCCGTCTTCGACCAATACATCCACCGCCAGCTGAAAGACGACCCCGGCTACCGGGCGATCCAGAAGATAAACGGTGTCGGGAGGGTGATCGGGGCGATCTTCGTCGCAGAGATCGGCGACATATCGCGCTTCAACTCACCGAAGAAGCTGTGTTCCTGGGCGGGACTCACCCCGAAGCACAGGGAGTCGGACGAAAAGGTCACGCGAGGAAGGATCACGAAGCAAGGCTGTCCACTCGTGCGCTGGGCGGCGATCGAGGCGGTGAGCAAGTACCGAGGGGGTGAGAAGCTCAGAGCCGACTATTTCCGGATAAGAGAGCACGCTGGAAAGTTCAAGGCCAGAGTGGCCGTCGCGAGAAAGCTCCTCACCCTCGTCTACTACGGGCTCCGAGACGGCGAGATCCGCTCTCTCGAGGCCCAAGAGGCCGCGTGAGCGGAAGGACACGGACCAGCGCGAGCTCGAGTATTGCCGTGGCCCCCACAGCTCCATCTGGTGCGGCCGGGATATCTGATTGAGCCCGCTGGGACGTGGCCGAACCCCATCATGCGCGGTGATCGGCGAATGTATGGCTGGCGACCTGCGGGTGCCCGTTTCAGTCCCCGAAACCTTGATGGGAACTAGCAGCCTCACATAGGCGTCGTCCTACAGAAGGATGCGCCGCTTCTCGCCGGTGTCAATGCCGAGCCCTACGGGTGGCTCCGCCAGCATTGACCCCGGCTTCGATAGCTAGTGCGCGCCTTCGCACAGGACGACGACCACACCTTCAAGAACAAACCGCCTCGTGGGATCCGTTGACCCGGCCCGCTCCTTCATGTACGGCAGTACTGAGCGGTCAGAGGTCGTCATCAGGCGCTCCGATACCGGGTGATACCGCCTGGGGTACGGGCCTGCTAAAGGGGCCTTTCGACCCTCGCACCGATTTCGTCAAGGCGCGAACCTGAATAGAGATGGTTGAGGAGGTTGGCTAATGCTGGCCAACGAAAGGCATGGTCGCGCCCGGTCGGAGATTCCAGCAGGTGGCGAGTCCTTGGCCGTCGAAGTGCACGGACTCAAAAAGGTGTACGGCAGCGTCTTGGCGGTCGATGGTATTGATCTGGAGATTCGACGTGGCGAGATCTTGGCTCTCCTTGGACCCAATGGGGCGGGAAAGACCACCACCGTCGAGATCCTGGAGGGATATCGCTCCCGTGACAGCGGAGAGGTGAGCGTCCTCGGGTACGACCCGGCACATGAACGCGCTCAACTGAAGAAACAAATCGGCGTCGTGCTCCAGTCGACGGGCGTCGAGCCGTACCTCACAGTTCACGAGACCGTGGCCATGTACGCCGAGCTGTACCCCCACCCGCGC
>DNAU01000248.1 GCA_003491925.1 Chloroflexota bacterium | reverse complement strand
TACGGGTCGGTCGTGCCGTGGGTGCGCGGTGTCGACGGTCAGCTCATCGCGATCGCCGGCCCGGACGGGCTGGCGCTGTGGACCACCGCCCACACACGTGGCGAGGACATGCGCACGGTCTGCGACCTCCGCCTGCGCGAGGGCCAGCAGGTTCCCTTCGTGCTCACCTACTTCCCTTCCCATGGCGATGTAGGCCGCCCTGTGGCTGCCCAATACGCGATCGAGGAGACCACGCGCTGGTGGCAGGAGTGGGCGGATCTCGCCAACTTCCATCCGCACAGATGGCGCGGCGCCGTGGTCCGTTCCCTCATCACGCTGAAGGCGCTCACCTACGGGCCGACGGGCGGCATCATCGCCGCTCCCACGACCTCCCTTCCCGAGACCATCGGGGGCGAGCGGAACTGGGACTACCGGTACTGCTGGCTGCGCGACGCCACGCTGACGCTCCTCGCGCTAATGAACACGGGATATTACGACGAGGCGAAGGCGTGGCGCGATTGGCTGCTCCGCGCGGCCGCTGGTAGCCCGGCGGATATCCAAATCATGTACGGGACCGCGGGCGAACGATGGCTGCCCGAGCGCGAGGCGTCTTGGCTCGGCGGGTATGAGAACTCGAAACCCGTGCGCATCGGCAACGCCGCCGTCGACCAGCTCCAGCTCGACGTCTACGGCGAGCTCCTGGACAGCGCCTACCTCTACGCGCGGTTCGGTGGCGAGATCAGCCAGGAGCTCTGGAGGGAGCTCCACCCGGTCGTCGACCTGGCGATTGAGAGGTGGCAGCTTCCCGACGCATCGATCTGGGAGAGCCGCGGCCGGGAGCTGCATTACACGTACAGCAAGATGATGTCGTGGGTCGCGGTCGACCGTGGCCTGCGGCTGGCGGAGCGCTTCGGCCTGCGCTGCGACCGCGAGCGCTGGGAGGAGGCCCGCCGGACCATCCACCGCACCGTGGCCACCGAGGGGTACCACCGCGGACTGCGCTCCTTCACCCAGACCCTGGGCGGGCGGACCCTCGATGCCGCCATGCTCCGGGCCGCCCAGGTGCGCTTCCTCGACGCTCGCGATCCCCGCATCGTCTCCACCGTGCGGGCCGTCGCCCGCCACCTCGGCCGCGGGGTGCTGGTGAGCCGCTACCGTCCCGAGGAGACCGACGACGGCTTCGACCACGGCGAGGAGGGAGCGTTCCTGATGTGCTCCTTCTGGCTGGCCGACGCCCTCGCCCACATCGGGGAGGTGGAGCAGGCCCAGCGCCGCTTCGAGCGCCTGATCTCCTTCGCCTCGCCGCTCGGGCTGATGGCCGAGGAGGCGGACGTCACCAACGGTGACCTGCTCGGCAACTACCCGCAGGCGTTCACCCATCTGGCCCTGATCGGCGCCGCCGTCAACATCGAGCGGGCCCGCCACCGGCGGCTGGGCATCCGGGGGCTCGGGCCCACCCCCGCTTGACGGGGCGCCCGGTGCGCGGGTGTCCGGGCGGCGGCCGGGATGGCGCCGGAGGGAAGCGAGGCGCTCACTTCACCGTCCTGTCCCCGGATGACCGCCGGGGTATAGTTCCGCGCGAGTTCGCCGATCGTGGGAGGTGTCACGGTGACCGATGCTCCATCCGCGCAGTGGGTCCCCCAGGACGGCGCGGGTCGCCTGGCGGAGACGGCCCAGGGCAAGTGCTTCACCTCGGACCTGAGCGTCGACGAGTTCATCCTGGTGCGCGAGAGCGGCTTCGTGCCCCTGGGCCTGGTGATGGGCACGTCGATGTACCACCTGGGTCTGCAGTACGCCGGCTGGAAGCAGTCGGTCGAGCTGACCACGCTCAGCCAGGCGATGTACGCGGCGCGTGAGCTGGCCATCGAGCGGATGGTGGCCGAGGCGGTCCAGCTCAGCGCCGACGGCATCGTCGGCGTGGACCTCAGAAGGGTCGGCTACGTCGGTGCCGGCGAGGTCCTGGAGTTCCTCGCGGTGGGGACGGCGGTGCGTTTCGAGAAGGCCCCCGGCTCTCTCCGGGCCCCGAGCGGGAAGCCGTTCAGCTCGGACCTCTCCGGGCGCGACTTCTTCAAGCTGCTGCGCTACGGCTGGGCGCCGACCGGGCTGGTCATGGGCAGCTGCGTCTACCACATCGCGCACCAATCCATCCGTCAGACCCTCCGCCAGGCTGGCCAGAACGTCGAGATCCCCCAGTACACGCAGGCGATCTACTCGGCCCGCGAGCTGGCCATGAAGCGGATGCAGGACGAGGGCGAGCGCGACGGCGCGGCCGGCATCGTCGGGGTGCGCGTCGAGGAGAACAACCAGGTGTGGGGCGAGCATGGGGTGGAGTTCTTCGCGATGGGCACCGGGGTGCGCTCGGTGGCCGCGACGACCACCAGCACGCTTCCCCTCGTGGTCCCCGTCTAGCCCGATCCGGCGACGCCCCCACGCCACCGGCGGCAGGCCGGACTGGCCGCCATGGGCCTACAACCACCCGACCCCTCACCGTCCGACACCGGCAGTGCGGTCGCCGTTGCATAAACATGCACAGGAAACGTATAATCCCCCAACCATGCCCGTCGCCCCGATCCGCGCCGCGGTCTGCGGCGCCACCGGCTACCTCGGCGCCCAGTGTGTCGAGATCCTCGACCGCCACCCCGCCTTCGAGCTGGCGGGCCTCCGCGGCCGCAGCTCGGCCGGCAAGACCTTCGGCGCCGCGGTCCCGGGCAGCCGGGTGTCCCTCGAGGTCGAGGCCGGGCTGGACCCGGGCGATGCCCAGGTGGTGTTCGCCGCCCTGCCCCACACCGTCGCCGCCGCCCACGCCCGGGAGTGGCTGGCCGGCGGGCGGGTGGTGGTCGACATGAGCGCCGACTTCCGGCTGCGCGACCCCGCCGCCTACAGCCGCTGGTACGGGGTCGAGCATCCCGCCCCGGATCTCTGCGACGTTGCGGTTTACTCCCTGGTCGAGATCCACCGCGACGCCATCTCGAGCGCGGACCTGCTCGCCGTCCCGGGCTGCTACCCGACCGCCACCCTGCTGGGGGCCGTTCCCGCCCTCCGCGAGGGGCTGGTCGAGCCCGAGGTGATCGTGGATGCCAAGAGCGGAGTCAGTGGTGGCGGCCGGTCGCCGTCGCTCACCTATCACTTCCCAGAGGTGAACGAATCGGTCCGGGCCTACGGCGTGGAGGGCCACCGCCACAAGAGCGAGATGCTCCAGGAGTTGAAGGCGGCGGCCGGACGTGAGGTGCGCCTGACCTTCGTCCCCCACCTGATCCCGATGACGCGCGGGATCCTCGCCACCTGCTACGGCCG
>DNAU01000341.1:466-4996 GCA_003491925.1 Chloroflexota bacterium | reverse complement strand
CGATCCACTCCAGGCTGGCCAGGTAGTCGAAGGCGTGGCAGCTGATCGTCGAGGCGGAGAGGGGTGAGCGGTGCCTATTCGAGGACTGGGATGCCCTTCTCCCGGCAGAGCTCGGTCAAGATCCGAGGCCACACGCTGACGCTCACCTCACCAAGATGAGCCTTGCGCAGCAGCAGCATCTGGGTACGTGACTGACCGATCCCGCCACCGATGCTGAGCGGCACCCGGTCTTCGAGGATGGCCCGGTGATAGGGCAGAGAGAGCCACTCGGTCTGCCCGGTCAGCTCCAGTTGGCGGCGGAGCGCGGCGGCGTCCACGCGGATACCCATCGAAGAGAGCTCGTGGCGGCGCCGGGTCACCGGGTTCCACACCAAGAGGTCTCCATTGAGACCATGGGTGAGCCGACCGCCCGGGCCGGCGACGGGGCTCGACCAGTCGTCGTAGTCAGCTGCCCGGAGCTCATGAGGAAAGCCGTCGGCCAGTGTCCAGCCGATCCCGATGATAAACACGGCGGGGATCTCCTGGAGGATGCGGGTCTCGCGCTGCTTGCGCGGGAGGTTGGGGTAGCGCTCCAGGACCTCCTCGGCATGGAGGAAGGTCACCTCGTCGGGCAGATCGGGATACTCGCCGGCCAGCTCGGGATGGCGCCGGTGGGCCTCCGCCTCGGCCAGCTTCAGCACCCGCCAGATCCGCCTCACCACGTCCTTGAGGAAGTCGAGGTTTCGCTCCTCGGGACGGATTGCCAGCTCCCAGTCCCACTGGTCAACGTAGGCACTGTGGTCATGGTCGAGGAAGTAGTCCTTTCGGACCGCGCGCATGTCGGTGCAGAGACCCTCGCCTGGGGCCATGCCGAACTGGGTCAGCGCCAGCCGCTTCCACTTCGTCGCTGCTTGGACGACCTCGGCTTCGATCGGATGAAGGTCCCTGTCGTTGCTGATGTGGAAACAGATCGGGGTGCGCGAGCCGTCACGATCGAGCATGTCGTTGACCCCGGTGTCGCTGGCCACGATCAGCGGGACCTGGACCATTGTCAGGCCCAGCTCGGCGCACAGCCGGTCCTCAATCAGCCGCTTGACGGCGAAGATCTCCTCCTGCGTCTCTCGCAACCCCAGCCGGGGCCGGTAGTCGGTAGGAAGCACGGCGGCCACCTCGTCGTACGTACCGATGCCGGGCCCGGAGAGGTCAGCACGCTTGCCGTCGTCGAGCGTTGCGGAATCGCTACCGGTCGTTGTCCCCAGCGTGGACATGGCAGTCACTCCTCATGGTCAGAGCGATCCGACAAAGGCTGAATCCCGAAGGCTTCCCTGCGCAGCTGCCTCGTCGAGTAGGTCCGCTGCCGCGGCACGAGCTGCTCGTGAAGCCTACCATCCTATGTTGCTCCCATTGATCCGAGGGGGCGCGTCGAGAACGAGCGATGCCAAGGCCCGGTCGCGAACCCTCCGTCACGAACAAAAGCCCCCCTTACCCTTGGCTTGGGGAGTGTTCGTGACGCCGCCACGGAGACCGTACGGGACGCCGTCATCAGGGCCGCGACCCTCGCCCCGATGCGCGGCGGTGAGGTGTCGTCGGTTCAGGGCGAGTTCGGCGACCGCGGGGTCTACACGGCGTGAGCGCCGAGACCGTGGCCGCCAAGCGGACCGCCCGCGAGGAGCGCCGCCGGGCGAACAGCGAAAGGTGAAGGTCCAAGCCGTTCGCGCGCCGTCGGCTCCTCTCGGTCCCGCTGCCGGGGCAGGCGGCGCCTCGTCGTGACCCTTTGGCGTCGGCCCTGGCAGCCCGCCGCACCGGGGGCACCGCCAGCCCGTGAGGGGTCCCGACCAGGCCTCGCGCCGCCGGTCGCCCCGGGGGCGACACGGGGCCCCTGGCGGCGCGGGAGCCGACGGGGCCTCGCCCCTCCTGGCTGCCGGGCTCGACGTACTCGCTGCTGGCAGCGACCCTCCGCGCTCCCTGGCGAGGCCTCGACCAACCGACCTAGGGGCGGCGCCCTCTGGTCACTGACGCGCTCGGTGCAATGTCCCAGGATCGGACCGTCCGTACCCCCTAGCTATACCCCCACCACGACGACACGAGGGGACACTAGGAGGCACTCTTCCGCTTGGGGGGATACTTCGCGATCCGCCAGGCCCGTGCGGCCATCCACGCGGCCGTCGTCACGCAGGCGGCGATCTGGGCCGCCTGCTCGACGGTGCTGAGGATGCTCACGGCCGGACCGTAACCGGACGATCCAGCTTCGAGGTCATCCTGAATTCGATCGTGACCGCGGCACGCCCGCCGAAGAGCCGTCAGCCCGCTCCGGCCAGCTGCTCCAGAGCGGCCCACACCCGGGGGTGAGGGACCACCAAGCCGGCGCGGAAGTGGGAGCAGTGCCGAAGCGAGTACCCGGTGGCCTCGCGGAGCCGTGTGACGGGCACGTCAGCCAGCCGCGGCCGAAGCCTCTCCCACCGTGCCGGGTCACCCGTCGAGCCGCGGCGCCGCTCCCAGGCCACGTCGGCGGTCCGGTGAGCCCGCTGAGTGGCGCGTTGCTCCGCCTCCACCTCCGGGCCGTGGGTGGGATCGAGGCCGGCCCACGGAGCTGGAAGAGGGCCGCCGGCCCCGCACTGGTGATCCGCTCCGCTTCCTCTCGCTTCCACAGCGGCGCGCAGCGGTCGCACCGCACCAGATCGCCGCTCACCCGCGCCCCGCAGTCTCGACAACGGCCAGGAGCCCGCGCCGGAGCCGCCGAGGGTCGGCCGCGGAGCACTCGACCGGGAGCACCAGGGACCGCAGGCATCGGACGCCGCGAGCCGCAGGGGTGGACGCGCCGCTCCGCCGAGGGAGCCCCGGGGATGATGTGGCGGCCGGTTCGGGGCTTCCCACACCATGCCGGCGCCCATAGAATCATTGGCGACGGGACCACTCTGGTAGCCCACAACCGGAGGAGCACGATGCATCTTTCTCGAAGGTCAGGCATTCTCAGCGCTGCGGTCGGTCTGTTTCTAGCCCTGGGGGCCGGCGCCACCACGCTCGCGGTGGCGGCGAACTCCGGCGGCAGCCTGAACGGATTCACGGGGGATGTGGCAGTGCCCGCCTCCACCGCGACCTGCGCCATCCTCAACGACAGTGGCACGGCGGTCACCACCGTGACCATCGACACGCAGCATGGATCGGATCAGGTTTTCTGGCTGCGATACGAGCCGGCGTCGAGCGCGGCCACCAAGGTGACGTTCACCGTTACCTCCGCAAGCAGCTCGGACCCATTGGCGACGGTCACTCAGAAGTTCAGGTCCGGAGGCGGGATAGACACTCCGTTCGGGATCCCCTACTGGGGCGGCAACCTCACGACGGGCTCCTACAAGCTGGTCGCGTCCGACAACGCCGGTGGCCATGCGACCTGCACGTTCTCTGCGTCGTGACGAGCACCGCTGTCGCTGGCTGACCATCTGACGCTTGGGCCGAGGTCGCTGGGCAGCGCGCCCGACCTCGGCCCGAGCTCGAGGGCGGCGTCAGGCTGGTGCGAGCGTTCGCGAGGGCTCTCGCCCCGATACTCCAGGGGCGCCTCGCACAGGCGGCGCGCAGGAGGCGCTGCTGGGGAGACGTGTCGAGCCGGCCGCCAGGAGCGGGCAGCCGCAACGACCAACGCGCTTAGTGCAATGTCCCCGGATCGGAACTCTCGGCCATTACTATCTCCTACCGCGCTCAGGGGTGAAAGTGACACCCTGGCATGGCCCAGTGTCCGGCAATCACACTGGACGGCCGGGAGGGCGATGCCCAAGCGGTTGCTTGGTTTGTTCCCTTCGGGTGGACCGCTGCACCCATCCGGCCGGCGCCCGCGAGTTATGAGACGTCAATCCAGGTATTGGCGTACGCGCTGGCTGAGCCGACGATCCCCCACGTCAGAAGGTACTGGCCTCGCGGTGTCGACCAGGGTATCGAGAGCCGCATGTCGAAGCTCTCCGATCCGACCGATGGGATCGGCTCGGCGGCAGCACAGTTGAGTAGATAGCTGACCACAGAGGAGTCCATGTCCTTCAGCCCTTCGAGGTAGACAGGGCAGGGTGAGAGGTCGGCTGGTGAGAGGGCGCTGTTGGAGAGGGTGACCTCGAAGCCGTATCTCTGCCCCGGGACGGCGATGCTGGTGGCGTGCAGCGCGGCGCTGACGCCGCTCAGCGTCATGGCGGGTGTCGGAGTGGCTGTCTCAGCAGGGACGCTGATGCCGACGACGTAGACAGCTTCCGATGCCGGTCCCGGACCGACCCCGGCGCTGTCGGAGGAAGGTGCCGGCGCCACCCGCAGTCCGAGGTTGCTCCCATCCCCCAGGGTGAGCGAGATGCCGGCCACCGGGGGGAGCGCGGCGTAGTCGGAGATCTGCACCCTGATGCTCGCCGGGCCGGTGCCCGCGCTCAGGGTGACCGGCTGACTGAGCGGAGCACCCGAGATGGCGGCGATCACGATCGGCGTCCCGCTGGCGTTGGCGAATGTCGCCTGGGGCGAGCCGGGGAGCCAGCAGGTCGAGGAGGATCCCAGGGACACCGTCGCCCCGAAGTACTCGGAGCC
>DNAU01000341.1:0-408 GCA_003491925.1 Chloroflexota bacterium | reverse complement strand
GTCGCCCCGAAGTACTCGGAGCCGAGCCCAACGCCGAGCTCGCTGAGCGGCGACGCCACCATGTCGCCCGCCGTGCACGGGGCTGCTGACACCGCCGAGGTCGGCGTAGGCGTTGCGGTCGGAGCCTCCAGCGCCAACCAGGGCACTGACGACGGTGCCACGCTGGCCTCCTCGGGCGCCGAGCGCTTGGCAGCTCGACCGGCCAGACGCGAGGGGCCGCTTGCCTCCAGCGACGTAGTCACGGCGGCGGCCGTGAGCACCGCCCCGACGACCGCGGTCGCCGCAATGCCCAGTCTGCTCCGCCGTGGACCCATGGACGCTTCCCGGGGGTTCCTCGCGATCTCTTCTACACCCTATACGCGCCGGCAGCCAGGAAGGTGTCACCCCACTAGTGCACTGCCCCGGAAA
>DNAU01000290.1 GCA_003491925.1 Chloroflexota bacterium | reverse complement strand
CAGAAGGAGATGGTCGCCGAGCTGGACCGGCCCGCGGTGCTGATCACCGACGCCAAGGTGAGCGCCGTCCGCGACCTGCTGCCGGCTCTGGAGCTCGTGGCCGCCGCCAAGCGACCGCTGCTGATCGTCGCCGAGGACGTCACCGCCGAGGCCCTGGCCACCCTGGTGGTGAACCGGATGCGCGGCACCCTCACCGCGGTCGCGATCAAGGCCCCCGGCTTCGGCGACCGCCGCAAGGCGATGCTCCAGGACCTCGCCGTCCTCACCGGCGCCACCGTGGTCAGCGAGGAGGTGGGGCTGCGCCTGGACGCGGTGACGGCCCGGCACCTCGGCAGCGCCGATCGGATCACCGTCACCAAGGACGACACCACCGTGGTCGGCGGCGGCGGCGATCGCAAGGCCATCGACGCGCGCTGCGAGGAGATCCGCCGCCAGGTCGAGGAGACCGACTCCGACTGGGACCGGGAGAAGCTCCAGGAGCGGCTGGCCCGGCTGGTCGGCGGCGTCGCGCTGATCAAGGTGGGTGCCCCCACCGAGGTGGCGATGAAGGAGCGCAAGGCGCGCGTCGAGGACGCCCTCCACGCCACCCGCGCCGCTCTCGAGGAGGGGTACGTGGCCGGCGGCGGGGTCGCCCTGATCCACGCCCGCCAGGCGATCGACGCCCTCGGCCTGGAGGGGGACGCCCTCGCCGGGGCCCGGGCGGTTCGCCACGGGCTGGCGGCGCCGCTGCAGGTGCTCGCCTCCAACGCCGGCCTCGAGGGCGCGGTGGTCGTCCACAAGGTCGCCGAGCTGACCGGTGACGATGGCTTCGACGTCGTCGCCGAGGAGTACTGCAACCTGGTCGAGCGGGGCATCATCGACCCGACCAAGGTGGTCATCACCGCGCTGACCTCGGCGGTCTCGATCGCCACCATGATCATGACCACCGAGGCCCTGGTCGCCGACGCTCCCGAGCCCGAGGAGGCGGAGGAGAACGGCCACTCCCACGGGGGCGGCGGCGGCTATGGCGGGGGCGGCGGCTTCGGCGGCGACGACGACGACATGGACTTCTAGGTCCCGCTTGTCGGTGGTGCGCGCGCACCCTGCACGACGCTGCGCCTAAAGTTGCCCGCGTGCTGACCCTGGGGACCCCCCGGCTCCTCTTCGCCACCACGCCGGTCGCAGTGATGCGCGAGCGGCTGGCCGGGGCGGACTTCCTGGCCGACGTCCCCGCCGGGCCGCGGGGCACCACCGCCGAGACCTGCCGGCTCGGCGTGCGGTTCCCCGAGGAGTGGCCGGGCGAGGACGCGCTCAGCATGCTGCCGCTCTGGATCGCCCAGCGCGAGCGGCCGGGCGATCCGGGGCCGTGGAGCGACGGCGTCGTGATCCGGCGCGAGGACCGGCTGGCGGTGGGCAGCATGGGCTTCAAGGCGCCCCCCGACACCACCGGGACGGTCGAGATCGGCTACGCGGTGAACCGCTCTCAGCGCGGGCGCGGCTACGCCACCGAGATGGCGGGGGCGCTGGTCGCCTGGGCCTTCACCCAGCCGGGGGTGCAGCGGGTGACCGCGGAGTGCCTGGCCCGCAACGCCGCTTCCGCCCGGGTGCTGGAGAAGCTCCGCTTCGACCGGGTCGGGAGGCGGGGCAGTCCGGAGGGTGAGCTGCTGCTCTGGGAGCGGCGCGGGTCGGGGCGCGAGCTCTCCCCGGCGGAGCTCGACGCGCTCCACGGCTCCGGCGACGCCGCGGCGGGTGCCGGCACGGTGGTGGGGTTCGGCGACGCCCCGGCGGCGCGGATCCAGTAATCGTGTGCGGCATCTGCGGCTTCAGCGGCCGCCGCGACCCCGACCTGCTCCGGGCGATGACCGCGTCGATCCGTCATCGCGGCCCCGACGACGACGGCTTCTTCGAGTCCGACGATGCCTCGCTCGGCTTTCGCCGCCTCGCCATCATCGACCTCGACACCGGCGCTCAGCCGATGTCCACGGACGGGGACCGCCTGCACATCGTCTACAACGGCGAGATCTACAACTACCGCGAGCTCCGCGCCGAGCTGGAGGCCGAGGGGAGGCGGTTCACCACCCGGTCGGACACCGAGGTCGCGCTGCAGGCGTATGCGCAGTGGGGCCCGGCAGCCTTCCAGCGGTTCAATGGCATGTGGGCCATCGCCCTCCTGGACCGGCGCGGCCCGGGGCAGCAGCTCGTCCTCTGCCGCGACCACTTCGGCATCAAGCCGCTCTTCTACGCCGAGCACGACGACCGGGTCGTCTTCGCCTCCGAGATCAAGGCGATCCTCGAGGACGGCACCTTTCCGCGCCGGGTCGACGAGCAGCAGCTCTACGAGTACCTCCGGTTCGGTCTCTACGATCACAACGACCTGACCTTCTTCGAGGGGGTGCGCCAGGTCCCGGCTGGCGCCGCCGTCACCGTGGACGCGAGCGGCATCCACGAGACCCGCTACTGGACCCCGCGACTCGGCGAGGATGCCGACCCCGATCCAGCGGAGTTCCTCCGCCTCTTCACCCGCGCGGTGGAACGCCGGCTGGTGGCGGACGTCCCGGTGGGCACCTGTCTCTCGGGAGGCCTTGATTCGTCCTCCATCGTCTGCGTGATGGACCGGCTGCTCGCCCAGCACGTGCCCGACGCGGTCTCGCTGGGCGATCGTCTGAAGACCTTCTCCGCGGTCTTCCCCGGCGACCCCATCGACGAGCGGCGCTACGTGGAGGCGGTGCTGGCGGTCACCTCCGCCGACCCCACCTGGGTGGAGCCGACGTCGGAGCGGTGGCTCGGCGAGCTGGAGACCTGGATCTGGCACGCCGAGGAGCCGATGATCACCACCGCCCCCTACGCGATGTGGTCGGTGATGCGCGCCGCCAGCGAGAAGGTGACCGTCCTCCTCGACGGGCAGGCGGGCGACGAGCTGCTGGGCGGCTACGTCCCCTACCAGTACGTCTACCTCCGTCAGCTCCTCCGCGAGCGCCGCTACCGCGAATTCGCCCTGGAGTCGGCGAAGGCGCGCGACACGGTCGGCCGGCTGGCCCGGCGGCGGGCCTGGGAGAGCCGCCATCGGGTCGACGTCGGCGCCCTGCTCCGTCCTGAATGGACGAGCGGGAAGCGCCGGCCCCACGATCCCCGCTCTCAGGACGACCTCAAGAAGCGCCTCCTCCAGGACCTCACCACCTTCTCGCTGCCCTCGCTGCTCCGCTACGAGGACCGCAACTCGATGGCCCACTCCATGGAGTCGCGCCTGCCCTTCCTCGACCAGGAGCTGGTGGAATGGATCCTCCGCCTGCCCGCATCGGCCATCGTCTCGGGTGGCTGGTCGCGGCGGATCCTCCGCGAGGCGATGCGCGGGATCCTGCCCGAACCGATCCGCGAGCGCCGGCGCAAGATCGGCTTCACCACCCCGGAGTTTCGCTGGTTCCGGCAGCAGCGCTCCTCGATCCAGTCGCTGATGCGCTCGCCGTCCTTCCAGGCGCGCCCGTATTGGGACGCCGAGGCGGTGGCGGCGGCGTTCCGGGTCGCCTGTGCCGGGGGCAGCGAGGAGTCGCTCTTCTTCTGGCGGGCGGTCAACGTCGAGATCTGGCTGCGCGTCTACTTCGAGGGGGCGGCCCACGGTAGCGCGGCCGCCGATGGCGGGACGCGCTTCAGCTTCGCCGCTCATGGCGACCGTGCGGCGGCGGCGGTGGTCGGGGCGAAGGCCCTGCTCGCAGCGGCCCATCCCAACCCCGGCCGGCACCTGATCATCCGGCGCCACGGCGAGACCTGGGCGCGCGTGCCCCTCCGGGCCGGCCTGGTGCGCAGCCACGACGACCTGGCCGCGGCGGTCGGGGCGGCGCTCGAGAGTGCGCGCACCGCCGGCATCGCCCTGGAGCCCGGTGACGTGGTCGCGATGAGCGAGAAGGTGGTCGCCATCACCCAGGGTCGGTCCTTTCCGATGAGCGAGATCGCGGTCACCCCGCTGGCCCGGCTGCTCTCCCGGTTCGTCAGCCGGGTCCCCATCGGGATCGGCCTGGGCCGGCCCCAGACCATGCAGCTCGCCCTGGAAGAGGCGGGGGCGTCGCGAATCCTGCTCGCCGCCGCCTGCGCCGCGGTCACCCGACCGCTGGGCATCCGGGGCGTCTTCTACCGGGTGGCGGGCTCCCGGGTGTCGGCCATCGACGGCCCCACCGCGTACACCCTCCCCCCCTACAACACCCACGCCAGCAAGGCTCCGAGCGACCCCGACGGGGTGGCGGCGCGGATGCGCCGGGCCCTCAGCGACCGGGCGGGGGGCGACGTCGGGGTGGCGGTGGTGGACACCAACGACCTCGCCGCCGACGTCCTCGGCAGCAGCCCCGGGGTCGACCGCACGGCCGTCGCCGAGGTCCTGGCCGACAACCCGATGGGGCAGACCGACGAGCAGACCCCCTTCTGCATCCTCCGGCGGCTGGCGTGACCGCCGGACCGGCGTCGCGACCCGCCGTGAGCGGAAGACCCGGCGTCACAGCCCGGTCAGATTCACCGGATGGCGTCACAGGCTGTCAGATTCACCGGATAGAGTCCGAACAGCGGCTTCCGAACCGTGACGGGGACGCGACGTGTTCGTTCTCTGTGACACCCAGGTCACGGTTACTCTGAGCGCGCGTATGTTCGAGTCCGGGGCGGTGCCCATCGCCATCCCCTACACCCCCGCCTCACAGCGCCCCGACCGGCTCACCGTCCGGGGGGCGGCGGCCGCCTGGTTGGCGCTCGCAGCCGTCCTGATCGCGGTCGGGATCTGGATCGAGCACAGCCGCATCGACCTCCTCTCCTTCGTCCCCATCGCCCTGCTGGTGCTGGCGGCGCTTGCCGCCGCGGTCCCCCTGGAGCGGGTGCCCCGCGTGGGGCAGGCGGCGGGCGCTTGGGCCGCGATCGTCCTGGTGCTCGCCATCCAGGTCGTCTTCCGGATCAGGGCGGTCGACGTCGCCGCCCTGCTCAGCCTCCCGCTCGCCTGGCTGGCCATCCGCCACGAGGGTCGCTCCCTGGCGATCGGGATCGGCCTCGCACTGGCCGTCTGCGCCGTCTCCCTGGTGGTGGTCCGCGACCCCTACACCGCCGTGGCCACCCTGGCGGCGATCGTCGTCCCCCTCGCCATCAAGGGGCTGACCGGCCGTGGCGTCGATCGAGCCCGCTTCGCCTCGGTGGCCTACACCGATTTCCTCACCACTTGCCCGAATCGCCGGGCGCTGGTCGCCGAGCTGCCCCGCCGGCTCGAGACCGCCCGCCGCCGCGAGATCCCGCTGGCGATCGCCATCTTCGACCTCGACCGGTTCGGAGCCTTCAACGAGGATTGGGGCCACGCGGCCGGCGACCGCCTGCTCACCGACGTCGCGACCGTGCTGCGTTTCACCCAGCGCAGCGACCCGGATGCCGCGGGCCTCTCCTACCTCGCCCGGGCCGGCAACGACGAGTTCGCGGTCGTCCTCGAGGGCCTGACCACGGCGGGGGTCGCCGAGCTGGTCCGCGACGTGGAGACCGACCTCCCCGCCGGCTGCACGGTCAGCGTCGGAATCGCCTTCTGGGACCGCCACGAGGCCGCGGACGACCTGCTCAACCGCGCCCTCCGCGCGCTCTCCGCCGCGGGCCGGTCTATGGGTGGGGGTCGGGTGGTCGTCGATGACGGGGCCGGCTCGCGGCCCGGGAGCTGGCTCGAATCCGTGCCGGCCATCGTCGCCCGCCGCGAGATCGAATCGGTCTACCAACCGATCCGGGACCTCACCACCGGCCGGCTGATCGGCTACGAGGCGCTGGCCCGGCCCACCGGGGCCCCCAACGACACCGAGGTCGACGGGATGTTCGCGGCGGCGCGGCGGATCGGCGTCTCGCGCGAGCTGGAGACGCTCTGCCAGGTCTCCGCCATGCGCGGTGCCCACCGGCTGCTGAGCCGGGGCGGCTCGCTCTTCATCAACATCAGCGTGGGCGCATTCACCGATCCGGATCGGGACCTCGACGTCATCCTCGGCCACCTCGCCGACGCCGCGCTCAAGCCGACCCAGATCGTCCTCGAGGTCAACGAGCAGATCACCCGCTTCGGACGCTTCGCGGAGGCCTGTGCCCGCTACCGGCGGGCCGGCTTCCGCTTCGCGATGGACGACGTCGGCGAGGGGCTGTCGACGATCGAGGCCATCGCGGTGGTCCGCCCGGAGTTCATCAAGGCCGCCAAGAGCCTGGTGGTAACGGCCGAGGACGCCGGCTCGGCGGCGGTGATCCGCGGCCTGGTGGAGGTGGCCCGCAGCCTCGGCGGAGAGATCATCGCTGAGGGCCTGGAGACCAAGGAGGACTGCGCGCGGATGCTCCGGCTCGGCGCCGTTCTCGGCCAGGGCTGGGCGCTCGGCACCCCGCAGCGGCTGCGCGACGTCCTCGCCGCCGGGATGGTCGAGGACGACGAACCCGCCGGCGAGCCGCCTCGCAATCAGCCGGAGACGGTGGCGCCCGCGCTCGTCCCGGCGCCCCACCCCGGTTGACACCCGCGGGCGGGGCCGGCCACTGACGGGCGGCGAAGCGTCCTTCCTCGGGCACGCCATGCGGGGCTGTCCCAGGTTCAGGTGGTGCCCGCCGCCTGACCCTGCCGCTGCGGACGCGCCAAACGGGCCGGGCCGTCGGCCCCCGTAGAATCGCCCGGTGGTCGCCGACACCGATGCGTTGCTCGCCGCCCTCAACCCGGCCCAGCGCGAGGCGGTGGAGGCGCCCGACGGCCCCCTGCTGATCTTCGCCGGGGCGGGCAGCGGCAAGACCCGGGTGCTCACCCACCGGATCGCCTACGTGATCGCGGCCCGGGGGGTGCGCCCCTCCGAGATCCTGGCGGTCACCTTCACCAACAAGGC
>DNAU01000159.1 GCA_003491925.1 Chloroflexota bacterium | reverse complement strand
GCGGCCTCGTATCCCCCAGCTACAGTTGCCAGCAACAGGTCCTGGCGGCAGATGCGCTTACCTCCACTGGCACACCCGAAGACGGCGTCACGGTCGATTCGGGAGATGGCCAACCTGACTTGGGCGGCGCGTTGTCAACAACGTCAGGCCAGTGGTGCCTGCCACCGTTTGACTTCCCCTGCTGGTCGGCCGAGCAGAACTGGTACGACATCACCGTTGAGAACGCCGAGGCGAGCGGTTACAGCGTCGTCCAGCCCTCAGACACCGCCGGTCTGACGAACTGCGCCGCTACTCTCATGTGCTTCATCCCTGTGGGCATCGACTGGCGGCTCTCTGCCGACACCGAAGCCAACGTCGTCCTCGGCGTGATCGACAACGTGCTCAGCCTCACCCACGCTGATCGGGTAGACATCGTCGCCCACTCCCAGGGCGGCCTGATCGTGAACGCGCTCGTCCACAATCCAGCCTCCATTGGGAAGATCTATCGGATCGTCACCTTGGGCACGCCGGATCTCGGCGCGCCGAAGCTCCTCTCAATCCTTCTGGTTGGGGTGCCCTGCGCGATTCCTGACCCTAATACCGTTCTCAGTGATCTCGGCCTAGCCAACGGCTGCTTCATCTTCCCGCAGATCATCCAAAGTCTCGCCGAGAACTACCCCGGCGTGGCCGATCTCGCACCCTCGCAGGCCTACTATCAAGCCACTCCGGCGCTGACCACGAACAGCGGCGGGACCCTTGTGGGGCTCAGCTACACGCAAGCCGAGACCGTCATCGCGGACACGCTTGCCTCACCCCCAGCAGGGAGTGGCCTCACGCCGAGGGATGACAGCCTGATGGAGCAGGCAGCCGCATTCCACGCAGAGGTGGACGACTGGGCTCCACTGGACCCGACCGTCGGGCTCCTTCGGATGGTCGGCTACGACGCCGCCGATGCCACATCCGCCTGCACTCAGGCTCCCTGCTCAGGGAGTGGGGTGGGGATCTACCAGGAGGATGCGACGATTGTCAGCGTCAGCACCTCGGGCCAGCTGAGCTATGGCTCCGGCGATGGCACGGTGCCTCTCTACTCGGCCAACCTCTACGACCCATCGGTCGGCCTGGACGACCGCGGCAACGCGCACGACATGTACTGGTGCGGCGTGTCCCACTTCGGACTCGCGTGGTCGACTCCAGTGTGGCAAGCCGCGGTCAACTACCTGGACGGCTCGGTGAGCTACGCGGCTGATCTCATCGGCCCTGGCGGCGCCTGCCCGGACGGCACCGACGGCTCACTCACCGGGTCACCCCTGATCGGGGCGCAAGCCACCGCACCCAGTGGGTCTGTAGCCCCCGGGCCGGCAACGGACACCACCTGCTCGACGTCGACGACCGCCGCTGCCCCTGTAGCGACCTCTTTCACCATCGAGAACGACTCAGCTGCGCCGGTCGATCTCGAGTGGTACGACCCGAGCTGCCAGGAGGTGCTCTACGCCGAGATCCCCCCCCAGATGCAGCTCGCGCAGAAGGACTACGTAGGGGACGTCTGGCACGTACGGTCAAAGACGGACGGGTCCCTCATCGGGACAATCACGGCAGTCGCGGCTCCACAGACCGTGGTGGTGTCGTAGGCAGATCGGCCGCCGTACCTGGGATCTGGGCATCTCCCCTGCCGCGCTCGTCGCCTATCGGGCGGTGATCAACTCGACACCTCTAGTGCCTCCTTGGTGTCAGGGATGACAGCAGACCAAGACAATCGGGCCCGACGGAGTGCCTCGGGTAGGAGAGGGAGCAGCTCCAGGGCCCAGGCCCGCGCGTAGTGAGCGTCATTGCGCTTGCTCGCCGGCAGCTGGCGCAGCTTCTCCGCGAAGGCTGCTTGCTCCGCAAACCATCCACCGTTGACTACCAAGTAGGCTCGCGGATCGTAGCCGGGCACGACGACCCCCTCGGCTGGTCCAGTCAGCAGAAGGATCTCCGCCAGGGCGGTCAGTTTCTCCTCCAGAAAGCGACGTTGGCCTGGATCCATGGGGGCAGGGCCACCATCCTTCCCGACGATCCGACCAGCGAGGGGCTCGTGCCCCATCGCATGCATGATGCCCACACCGAAGATCTGCGCCGTTCGCCGCTCAGCTGGCCGTCCGAAGCGACGATACAGGGACTCATCGAGCTCGCCCTCTAGGATCGGTGGGCCTGAACTGAGCATGGTGTGCCCGTGCGACAGTTCCAGGATCACCGGGGCAAGGTCGCGACGCTGCCGAGGGCTTGCCCCCGACCTCAGTTCCATGTAATGGATCGCCGATAACGGGAAACCGGCGAGCCCATGAGCCGCCCCGAACCTGGCAGCCTCCAAGACATCCAACACTTGGCGGTCGTCCAACCAGCCAGGCGCTGCCCTGGCGAGCTTGACCCAGACCCATTGATCGAGGTGCCTAGCTGTTTGTTGTGCGCCTGCCAGACGTTAGTGCGAAGGTCTCCTTGATTGTGGCGTCGAGGATGTGCAGGCGGGCACCGATCGCGCCATCGTCGGCCAGTTCGAATAGGTCACCCCCGTACCCGCTCATCCGGTCCACCTAGATGACAACCTTCTGCGACCCCCAACGGCCGTCGTCGTGACCAAAGCCACCGTGCTGCCCCTGCTGCGCCCCCTCATCCGTCATCTACGTCCGTGATCTCCATCTCCACAGCGATCTCCTCCGACTCTCCTTTGGATTCGGCTATTGCCGCATCGCCTTGGGCTTCCGCCTCGATCTCTGGGCCTGACCCGCTTTGACG
>DNAU01000325.1 GCA_003491925.1 Chloroflexota bacterium | reverse complement strand
GACGGTCCCGTGGCACCGTCGACGCCCGCTGGACCCGACGGACCAGAGGGTCCCGTGGCACCGTCGACGCCGGCTGACCCGCTCGGTCCGCTCGGTCCGCTCGGCCCAGATGGTCCACTCGGTCCAGATGGCCCCGTGGGACCCGTGGGACCGACAGACGCCGTCCGTCCTCCCATGGTCACGGTCACGTCGCCGGTCACGACGCCCGACACCAGCAGCCTCACGTACCTTACCTTCGCCTGGGTGGTCACCGGCGTGAGGTCGAGCGCCAGCGGGGCGCCCAGGGGGAGGTCGCCCGGGTTCCAGGCCCCTATGGGGTTGAACTCCACCCCGTCGATGCTGCCCAGTATCGTGATCGGTCCGGTGAACGACCCGCGGCACAAGAAGCAGGTGTCCATCTCGGACCCGGTGGGCGGGATGAACACCGACGTGTCCACCACGGGGGTCATGCCGCTGTAGCCCCTCGCCATCTTCGCGATCGAGCCGAACCCGTTCTGGCCCGCGCCCGCGATCCCGGACACCTCGCAGGTCACCCCGACCGCGTTGGTCGCGCCGGATCTCAGTCGCACCGCACTGAACGCCCCGGGGACGGTCTGCTCGATCCCCTCGAGCCCTCCCGCGCCGAACGAGGCTATCGGCACGAACGACTGGCCGTCCTGCGACCCCAGGAGGTCGTAGTACCCCTCGTACGTGCCCGACAGCTGGACCGTCTTCGGGCCGATGACGCCCGACACGTCGACGGCGGGGCCGTCGCCCGAGTACGGGACGGGGACGCTGATCGGGACGATCACGGCGACCTCGATCCTGCTCGCTCGGCGGAGTCAGGCTGGAGTATGGCATTGAGGCTCGCGAGCATCTTCTCGGGAGCGTCCAGGACGAGCTTCGGCTTGGCGCCGAGCTCCGCGCGCAGCAGCTCTGCCCCGTCGGGCTTCTCGAGGAGCAGGCTGACCTCGTTTATGCGCGGGAGGATCTTCTCCACGAACCTCGGGTGCTGGCGCATGGCCTCGAACTGGTCGGCTGGTATCGACCCCTGGGTGGCCAGGAAGTTCTCGACCCGGCAGAGCAGCTCGAGCTCCCACTCCTCCGCCTGGATCGCCTCGACGGCCTCCGGATCGGACAGGTGGGCGTACTTGCGCAGGGGCTGGATCTCGGCGATGCACTCGTCGATGAAGGCGATCTCGTCTCGGGCGGCCTCCGCCAGGACCTCGCCCATCTTCTGGTTGTTCGCGATCTCGAGGAGGTCGGCCTCGCACGTCTTCCGCACGATGAGCTCCCTGGGAGTGGATCCGCGTAGCTGGGCCAGCACCGACCTGGCGTCGATCTCCTTCGTCTCCATCCGGAGCTTCTGCACCTCGTAGTTGTCGAGGGCCATCTGCCTCTCTTCGCGCAGGTCGCAGAGGAGGGCGTAGGCAGCGTCTGCCGTGTGGCACGACCCCACGAGGTTGAACAAGATCGTGAAGTCGTGGTTCTGGCGGTGTCTCTTGGCTAGCATGCTGTCAACCTGGGCAGTAGTGTTGTCATACCGAGGCGATCGACGAGGGTCAGCGCAGGTATAGCACCACCTCCGTCCCCTGGAAGCCGAGCGCGACCGTCGCGGTGACGACGGGCGCGAGGGGGTTGGTCAGGTTCAAGAACGAGATGGTGCTGTCGTTCACGTTTACCACCGCCCCGGTCGTCCCGTCCGGCGAGATCGCCACTCCCTGGGGCCCGGATCCGACTGCCACGGTGGACGCGACCGTCGGCGCGAGGGGGTGGGTCGTGTCGAGGGCGCTCACGGTGTTGGTGGAGACGTTCGACACCAGCGCCGCCTTCCCGCTCGGGTGGTACGCGACCTGGTTGGGCGTGGAGCCGGAGCCGGACAGAGAAACAAAACTCGGGACGGGCACGTTCGGGTTGGTCAGGTCGACGGTGTATATGCCTTGTGTAGGAGGCAGTCCTGTGTCAGCTATGAGAGCCGACTGGCTGTCGGGAGCGACGGCCATGTCCATCAGGCCGAAAGACGTGCCCACGATCACGGGAGTGCCGATGACGGGTGCCGCCGGGTTGCTCAGGTCGGCCGGAACGAGGTGCTGCGTCGAGCTTACTCCGTAGAGCACGAAAGCGAAGGTCCCGTTGGGCAGTATCACGACCCTCCTGGGCGTCCCCGTGCCGAGCGAGACCGGGGTGCCCGGGGACGGGTGCAGGGGGTCCGGACTAGTCAGGCTGACCGGGATGAGTACCATCCCCGTGCCCAGCACCAGCGCGTACTCATCGTCGGGTCCTATGGCGATGTCCGGGGTGGCGCTCACCCCGAGCGACACCGGAGTCCCCACGACGGGCGCCAGCGGGTTGCTCATGTTGAGGGGCGTGATGAACCCGTTGAACGAGTACTCGGCGAAGAGGGCGCGGTACGCCATGGCCAGCGCCGTCGTGGCCAGCGACATGGACGGTTCCGTGATAGGAGCTGCGAAATTGAGGACCGCGAACGCCTCGAGCTTGCTCGAGCCCGTGGCCATGCCGAAGCACTCCGTGCGCCCGAACACCTGCGGGATCATCAAGGCAGGAGTCTCCCGACTAGCGTGTACGTGTTGGCCGCGGTCTTCATCCACATGACCATGACGTACTGCTCCGCCGTGCTCTTGTAGTTGAGCGGGCACTCTATGACCGACGTGCCGTCCGAGGCGAACGTCACCTTGCCCGCCCCGAGCTGCTCGACGTAGCCGAAGGATCCCACCGGGATCGCGACCGCGGAGTCCTGCGGCAGGGTCACGGTGACGGTGGTCGGGTAGGTGTCGGTGCCCAGCGCGCCTATGTCGCTCACCGTGAGCGTGCGGGCCGCTACGGCGTAGGGGTTGATCGGGATGGTCGTCGA
>DNAU01000252.1 GCA_003491925.1 Chloroflexota bacterium | reverse complement strand
GCTACATCTCGAAAGCCGTGCACCCTAGACGACAAGTGGGGTGCCGGGAGCGCGCCGCTTCTTCAACGGACGTCCTGGATGGGCTCGACGGCAGTCTCGACACCTCGGACACGATTCGCTGACGCCGTGCCGCCACCGAGGCGGCGAGCATCAATGCGGTGGCTGCCAGCCGGGGTCGCGACCGAAGAGCGCGACGAGCCGCGTCTGGGGGTCGGCGTTCTCTGGCACCGGGACCGGAGGGGCGAAGAGACCGCTCGCCTGCATGCCCTTCACGTCGGGCAGGGTGTTCTCGTAGGCCGCCTCGGCCAGCTCGGGATCGAAGCGCACGAGGGCGCCGGTGGCGGCTCCGAGGTCCCAGGAATGGATGAGCTCGTCGCCCCCCACCTGCCGAAGATAGGCGTCGTTGCTCACGTCGGCGTAGGAGAGATGTGCGATGGCGACCGGGTCGCAGCGGTCGACGGCGATGAGCGCGGCGTCGGCAGCCCGCCGCCAGCTCACCACGAGGTCGTCGCCGATGAGGTCACCGTCGTAGCGGTCGCCGACCTCGGCGATGGTGGCTCCCAGGGTGAGGTCGGGAACCCAGCTGAGCTCGTAGAGCATGTGGCTCGCCAGGGTCCGCACATCCCACTCCGTGCAGGGCGTGGCCAGGCCGAACTGGGAGGGGCGGACGCCCCCGACGAGCGCCGTTGCCTGCTCGAGAGCTCGGCGGAAGAGCTGCGCGCCAGCCATGCTCGAGGATAAGTCTGCCACCCCGGGCCCCCCCTCGATCGCCTGCCGGCGTCGGCCGGCGAGAGTCCCGGACGGCGGAATGCAGAACGGCAGCCACAGCCACCCGACATGACGCGTTCGGGCTTCCGGAGGCTGTGTGTAATATCCCGAGCGGGAGGCGGGGCTCGAACCCGTGACCCCTACCTTGGCAACGTAGAGCGCACAGTCTGACGCGATCCGAATTGGGATCGCGTCAGACATCGGCGCCGGACCGCTACTTTGGGCCTACTTCGACGGTGACCGCACGGCGCTCGACGCCGATATGGTGAAGATCGATCTAGAAAGGGCGAAGTTGTTTGAGGGAGGTGACCTATCGCTGTAAACGCTGCTCTCTGTGCAGGGGCTGCCCCTCGCGGCCGTGGTCTCGCGGCCAATCGCCAGCAGGGCAGCGCGTCCGCCTTCTGAGATCAGGCAGGGTCGGGTGGGCAGCTCAGCCCGCGCGGTCGAAGGGGGATGATCCTCTCCCAAACGGCAGCGGGCCCGAGCAGGAACATCGTCAATAGAGCGGCAGGAGATGGAAACCATCAGACTCAACAACGGCGTCGAGATTCCCGCCCTCGGTCTGGGGGTCTTCCAGACACCCCCCGACGAGACCCGGGACGCCGTCCTCAGCGCACTCGGCGCCGGGTACCGGCACATCGACACCGCGGCGGCTTACGGCAATGAGCGCCAGGTCGGCGAGGCGGTCCACGGCTCCGACGTGGACCGGTCGGAGGTCTTCTTGGAGACCAAGGTCTGGATCAGCGACTATGGATACGACGAGACGCTGCATGCCTTCGAGAAGAGCGCCCGTAAGCTCGGCGTCGACCAGATCGACCTGCTGATCCTGCACCAGGCGCTGCCTTCGGCGTTCGGCCGGACCCTTGAGGCCTACCGTGCCCTGGAGACGCTGCTCGATGGCGGCAAGGTCCGCGCGATCGGGGTCAGTAACTTCATGGTCGAGCACCTCACGACGCTCCTCGAACGCGCGACGGTGGTGCCGGCGGTCAACCAGATCGAGGTGCACCCCTACTTCACGCAGCAACAGGTGCAGGACTTCGGCGTCGAGCACGGCATCGTCACCCAAGCTTGGTCCCCGATCGGCGGCATCACCTTCTACCGCGACGGTAGCCGCGGCAGCACGCTCGAGGACCCGGTCATCGGAGACGTTGCCAGGGCCCACGGCAAGACTCCGGCCCAAGTGATGCTGCGCTGGGGTTTGCAGCACGGCCGCTCGGTCATTCCGAAGTCCACCAAGGCGAGCCGCATCGCCGAGAACATCAACGTGTTCGACTTCGAGCTGTCGGCCGACGAGATGGCCGCGATCGACGGTCTGGACACCGGCCGTCGCGGCGGCCCCGAGCCCGACGCGATCACCTTGGAGGCCTTCGGCCGGGAGATCCCGGAAGCCTGAGAGCCGTCGCCTCTCTGTGCTAGGGCGCGACGCGGCGTATCACCATTCAGAGATCGTGGAGCGGGAGGCGGGGCTCGAACCCGTGACCCCTACCTTGGCAAGGTAGTGCTCTACCACTGAGCTACTCCCGCGCGCCGCCGAGTATATCGCGGCCGCGCGACCTGGCCAGCCCCCGGGGGAGGCGGGCGCCGGGCCCGCTGCTGGCCGCGGAGGTGAGGGGAGGAGCCGCCATCTCACCAGGAGGTTTACGCCACCCCCGCCCTCTCCCCCAGCTCGCGCAGCCGCTCGAAGGTGTAGATGCCGGTCGAGTGGCCGTCCCCCCAGACCGCGTTGAGCCCGTAGGCGCCCACCAGGCCGATGTCGGCGAGGTCGTCCTCGCCCGCCCCGAGCTCGGGGCCGGCGGCGAAGCGCCCGGGGGAGCCCATCTCCCCGGCGCAGACCGCGCAGGGGCAGGCGCGGCGCAGCACCGGGAAGGGGATGCGATGGACGGTGCCGTCGGCCCACTCCACCAGCAGGGCGCGCTGGGGCTCGTCGTAGTCGAAGCGGAGCGGCCGGGTGCGGTCGGGGGCGGGGATCGGCATCAGGAAGAATCTGCCCTGGTGGTGGCGAGGGGTGCGGTACGGGCCCGGTCCTAGCGGAGCAGGTTCTGGAGCTTCATGGCCAGGGCCATGTCCCCCCGGACCTTGAGCTTGCCGGTCATGAACGCCATGGTGGGGTCCAGCTTGCCCGTGGCCAGCCCCACGAAGTCGGCTGCCGACATCGAGATGGTGGTGTTCGGGTTCTCGGCCGCACCCGCGCCCGCCTCACCCACCCCGTCTCTGATCACGATGTGGAAGGGGCCACCCTCATCACCGCTCAGGTCGAACTGGTAGGCGCCGGTGGTGTTGCCGACCTTGCCCGGCTCGGTCAGGCGGCTGTGGACCTCGTTGAAGATCTCGATGACGGTGGGCACGGACTACCACCTCCTTGCGGTCGTAGATGGCTCTCCCGCCAGTCTACGTCCGGCCGTCAGAGCAGCGTCTCGGCCTGCTCCGCACGCGGGCGCCGGCGCCGCGAGGACTCCTCGGCGCCCACCGGCTCGTCGCTGGCAGGGTGCTCGACCAAGGCGATGACCCGGGTCGCCATGAAGCGCCCGGTGCGGACCGTCTGCCCGGCGCGGGTCACCTCGCTGACCTCGACCACCCCGCGGGCGGTGCTCACCTCCACCTTGCGGCCCGCCCGGGTGGCGACGATCTCGTAGGTCTCCGCCGACCCCCCGGTGTCGATCACGATCTCGACCCGATCTCCCTTCATGTTCGGGATCGTACTCTGATGGCGGTCGGAGCGCAGCGGCAGGCGCGATCGATGGGATCTGCTCAATCCTCCGGCGTACTACACTTCGGCGCAGATGGCTTGGTGGTTGTTCTGGGTGGTGGTGGCGGTTCTGCTGGCCGCGGGTGAGATCCATACCCAGGCGCTGTACCTCCTCTTCCTAGCAGTGGGCGCTGCCGTGGCCGCCATCCTCGGCGCGGTCGGCCTCGACCTCTGGGTGCAGGTGGTCGCCGGCGCCGCCGCCGCCATCGGAGGCGTATTCGCGGTGCGGCCCGTCCTCAAGCAGGCGATGGAGGGCCGGCTAAACGCTCCCTACCGATTCCCGGGCCTGGCGGGTGGCCTGGTGGGAGCGCGCGCGGTGACCGTCGACGCCGTCGGCGACGAGCACCACCCGGGCCATGCCCTGCTCGCCAACGAGCGGTGGCTGGCGATCACCGACGCCCCCGAGCCGATCCCCACCGACACCCCGGTGGTCGTCGCCGCGGTGCGGGGCACCACCCTTCTGGTGCGCGCCAGCGGCGCGTCTCGTCCGTAATAGGCCGGGGTCCGCTGAGCACCCCGGCCGACATCTGAGGAGCTGATCCATGGGCGCCCTGATTGCACTGGCCGTCGTCGTCGTCCTCCTGCTGGTCGGGCTCGGCACCGCCGTGAACCTGGTCCAGCAGGGCTTCAACGGAGTGGTGACGCGGTTCGGCCGGTACCACCGCGAGTCCGGCTCCGGCATCTGCCTGATCTGGCCGTTCTTCGACAAGCTGGTCCGGGTCGACATGCGCGAGACGCCGCGCACCGGGGACCGCCAGGACGTGATCACCCGCGATAACGTGGCCGTCGCGGTCAACGCCACCATCTTCAGCCAGGTGATCGACGCCAAGGCCGCCCTCTTCAACGTCTCCAACTACTTCATCGCCATCGACCAGCAGGCACGCACCACCCTCCGCAACGCCTTCGGCAACGTCTCCCTGGACGATGCCCTCTCCCAGCGCGAGCAGATCAACGCGGCGATGCAGCAGCAGATGGAGCAGGTCACCGACAAGTGGGGGATCCGCATCAACCGGATCGAGATCGTCGACATCCTGCCACCGTCAGCGGTGCTCGCGGCCATGAGCCTCCAGAAGGAGGCCGAGCAGCAGAAGCGGGCACTGATCCTCAAGGCTGAGGGCGAACGCCAGGCGGCGATCAACCAGGCCGAGGGGCAGAAGCAGGCGGCGATCCTCGCGGCCGAAGGCCAAAAGCAGGCACAGGTCCGCCAGGCCGAGGGTGAGAAGGAAGCCGTCACGCTGCGAGCCCAGGGCCGCAAGGCCGCCTTGATCCAGGAAGCCGAAGGTCGGGCGCAAGCGGTGCAGCTGGTGTACGACGCCATCTTGACCTCGAAGCCGACGCCGGAACTGCTGGCAGTGCTGCAGCTCGACACGCTCTCACGGTTGGTCGAGAGCAACAACGCCAAGCTCGTTGTCCCGTATGAGTCTGCCGGCCTGATGGGCGCCTCGCAGATGCTGAAGACCGTGCTCGAAGCCGCCGGCGGTGGGGGTGGCGGTGCTGGGCGCAATGCCGGCGGCAGCGCTGGCTCCAGCAGTGGCGGCGGCGGCCCCGCGCTCGGGGCAGGCGGTACGTCGGGTCAGAAGTAGCGAACAATCGGATCGCCTA
>DNAU01000012.1 GCA_003491925.1 Chloroflexota bacterium | reverse complement strand
CAGTGGGCCGCCAGCGAGCGCCTCACTGCGGCGGCCGACATCCTGCGCACCAGCCCCCAGGCCTCCCGCTGGGCGGAGCTGGTGGAGGACATGTCCCGCTCGGCGCCGGAGACCTTCTACTCGATCAAGATCAACCTCCACGAGGCGCTCGCCTGCTGGGAGGACCCGGGCATCCTCGCTCGGATGGCGCCCGGACGCTCCCCCCTCGGCGACCTCGACCCGGCCGCCCTGGTCCGCAACTCCGACCGCCTCATGGTCATCGCCCGGCCCTCGGGCCACGCCATCCCGCTGGTTACCTCGCTGGTGTCGGCGGTGGTCGAGGCGGGCCGCCAAGAGGCCCGGCGAGCACTCGCCCAGGGCGGGCGCCTGGACCCGCCTCTCCTGCTCCTCCTCGACGAGGTCTGCAAGGTCTGCCCGCTCCCCCAGCTGCCCGAGCTGGTCACCGACTGCGCCTCCCAGGGCATCGTGGTCGTGTACGCCCTCCAGTCGCTGGAGGACGGCAGGACCGCCTGGGGACCGACCCGCTTCGGGGGGATGTGGTCGGCGACCAACTGCCACCTGGTGATGGGTCAGGTCTCGAGCGCCGAGACGCTCCGAGACCTCTCCGACCTCTCCCCGACGGTGCGCATCGAGGATCCGCGCGAGGCGCGCAACGCCCGCGGGGAGCGGCTGGACCCGGTGGTCCGCTACGAGCGCGCCCTCACCACCGACGAGCTCGCGGCTCTCCCGGCGCTCTCCGGCATCGCCTTCTACGGGCGCCGGCCGATGCGCCTCGACATGCCCCACGTGGCGAGCCCCCAGTCCGAGGTCCAAGCCCAGGCGCTCGCCTCCAAGGCCGCCTGGCTGCGCTGGGTGACCGAGCACCAGAGTCCCCAGGCGATGGGGAGGGGAGGCGATGAGGAGGACTGACGCTCAGATGCTGCCGCTCCCCCTCGACGCCGATGACCCGGTGCGGGCCCTGGGCCGCCGGGTCCGGACGCTGCGCGTCTCCCTCTTCCTCACCCAGGAGGGTCTCGCCCGCTGCACCGGCCTCAGCCGCGACACCATCGCCCGCCTCGAGTCCGGCACCCCCACGCTCCGGCGCCCGCGCATGCGCACCGTCACCGCCCTGGCCATGGGCCTCGGCGTCGCCCCGGAGCAGCTGCTCCCCGACCCCTGCCGGCTCTGGGGGGAGGGGGGGCCTGATCTCCATGCCTGACTGGGTCCGCGTCCGCCTTCCCTGGTGGTGGGGTTGGGCCCCGGAGCGTCCGGGGGCGCTCGAGGAGAGGAAGAGCGACGACATCGATCATGCGGAGGACGACGTCGCGCTGTCTGCGGAGGAGCTGCGGCGGAGCTGGACCGAGCTCCACGTCTGGGTCAGCTGGTTCGTCGACCGCTACCACCTCGCCGACGAGCTGCCCCCGTGCTGGCCACGCCACCCAGCGCTGGTCGACGAGCTCAACGCCCTCTGGCACTACCACCAGGAGGTGACGCGCCCCTTCGTGGCGATGGTCCAGCCCAACCCCGTGGGGTCACCCGCGGAACCCGAGGACCCCCAGGTCCCCGCCCGCGCGTACTGGGAGTGGCACGAGGTCAGGTGGCGGTGGACCCAGGGCCCGCTGCGAGCCGCCCCCGGCTACCACGAGTGCCTCACCGGCCACCGCCACGTCGAGGAGCCCGACCACCGCGGCGCCGCCGCCGCCTTCACCGAGGCGAGCAGGATCATCGTCGACCAGCTCTTGATTGACGGCGACACCGAGGCGGAGGTCAAATGAATTGAACACCGCATGCCTCATCGGCCTGGTGGCCTGCCTGCCGCGACCCGTCGGCGCTGACGGCGAGGTCGGCCTGCTCCTCATCACCCAGCGCGACCCCGCCGGCGACAGGATAGACCGCCATCGGGTCATCCTCTCCCCCCGCCACACCCCCGACCTCGCCGAGTTCTCCCCTGGCGCCACCGTCTACGTCGAGGGCCACCTCGCCCGCCACGGCGAGCGCCGCCGGGTGAGCGTCATCGCCCACCGGGCCTGGTCGATCGCGCCGGCGCCGCCAGCACCCGAGGAGACCCCGGCGACCGGCACCCACGCCTCCCCCCGTGAGCACCGGCGGGCGGGGCACGCGCGGCGCGTGGCGATAGGGACGGCGAGGGAGCGTCTCATCTGGGTGCGGCCGACAACCGTCCGTCCCGGATCCGCCGCAGCAGCCACGCCGTCACCGAAACGCCCCGGGTGGAGGCCACCGAGTCCCTCCCAGTAGCGGCTGGATCTCCCACCCCTGCGCGGCAGGCACGGGCCCGCTCCGTATGTCTGAGAGCCTCGAACTCGACTCAGCTGGGATCCCACCCGCCGGCGTGCCGACCGAGCACCTCAGCCCCTACTCTGTAGCACGTCGTACGCTCTTCTGGCCGTTTCCCCTTTCAACGAATCTCCAGAGGCGCCAGAACCGCCAAGAGTTCCGTGCTATGACACTCGCCCAATTTGGTCTCCCTGACGAGCTAATCAACCGCATTCTGGATGCCACCGCCGAGGAGACTGGCCGCGTCGAGCGGAAGCGCAGTCTCCTCGGCAGCGGCTCTGACTCAAGAGGACGCCCTCCGACCGATCCGCACGCGGACGTCATCGAGGCGGCATGCGGCATCGGCAACCTCTTCCCCGAGCAGGAGTGCTATCTCGTCTTCGGACAGGACGACAAAGGCAACATCGTTGGCCGAGTGACACCAGATGGCCAATTGCTGCCAGAGAAGAAGGCCACAGCCGCACGTCAACAACTGGCTACGAAGCTCGGCGCGCGCGGGATGCTCCTGCGCTGGACCCAAGTCGAACGAGATGGACGCGAATTGTGGATCGCGGCTTTCGACGGCCGATCCCGCCGGAACTACTTCGTAGATGTTGAAGGTCGCCCGCGCATCCGCTCCGGTGCGCATACGCTCATCGCCTCCCCGACACTGGTGACCGCATGGTTGTCAGAAATGCCAATCGAGCGAGAGTCGGCCGACGCCAAGCAGCGCTACCGACAACGGCTCATGGACCTCGGCCGGACGCTCGACGTGCGCCCGCTGGGCATTGATGTGCCACCCCTGCCGATCGACAGTCCGGCCTCGGGGCTACACGGACTGGTTGACGACAAGGAGGTCAGGGCACGTCTGGGAGACCTCTTTCTCAACCGTGGGCGCATGCTGCTGACAGGGCTACCTGGCTCAGGCAAGACGACAGCGCTGCACCAACTCTCAGCGGTGTGGGCCGAGAACGAGGACGGACCGCTCCCTGTTGCCGTCTCAGCGACCGCGATAGTTGATGCGTTGTCTCGCGGGCTCCCTGGCGATGTTGCTGTCGTGCGAGCTGCGCTTGGCGCCGTGGCAGAGGTCGATCGTGACCCCATGGCACAGATCATCCAGGCGGCGCTTCGAGATGGCCGCGCGGCATTGTTTGTCGATGGGCTTGACGAGGCACGCGAGGCGGCAGGCGACGTAGTCGGGGCACTTGACGAGTTACTACGCCGCTCAGGTGATGACGT
>DNAU01000003.1 GCA_003491925.1 Chloroflexota bacterium | reverse complement strand
TGGGCATGGGCATGGGCATGGGCGCCGGCATGGGGTTCGGCGCTCCCTACGGTGCCTACGGCGGTATGCTCGCCATGCGGATGCTGCGCGGCGGTGGCGCCTGGTCACGGGGAGGCCAGGCCCAGGCGCGGTCGATGTTCCGGGTTCCGGAGGCGCCCCCGGACCCCCAGGGCCAGACCGCGGCGCATGCCGACCTCGACAGCCTCACCATCGGCGGCGACCACCCCACGATCGTCGCCTTCCTGGTTGCCCGCACCGTCTCCGGCACGCTCGTCTACGAGTCCCTCAACGTCGAGGACCACGCCACCTACGTCTTCCACGACCCGGCGATGTCGGTGGCCCAGCTCGACCTCGCCCTGATGCTCATCGGGTTCCACATCGAGGTGCTCGCCGGCGACGTCGCCGGCATTGGCTCCCGCTACGCGGAGGCCGTCCGCCGGCTCCCCCACCTGGCCCGGCTGGCCGCGGCCTTCCGGGGGCGGGCCGTCCACGACGGAGGATGGCGGGCTCAGCTCGAGCAGACGATCTCCTCCGCGCCGTGACCCCCGCCTCCCCGGGGCGGCGCCGGGCGGGATCGCGGTCCGGCGCCGCAGCCTATGATGTGGCGGCGTGGTTGATGCGCTGCCGGAGGCCAGAGCTTGAAGATCGTTGACGCCAAGGTCATCATCACGTCCCCCGGGCGCAACTTCGTGACCCTGAAGCTCACCACCGACGAGGGCCTCACCGGCGTGGGCGACGCGACCCTCAACGGCCGCGAGCTCGCGGTGGCCAGCTACCTCACCGACCACGTCTGCCCGCTGCTGCTGGGCCGGGATGCTGCCCGCATCGAGGACACCTGGCAGTACCTCTACAAGGGAGGTTACTGGCGGCGAGGACCGGTCACCATGACCGCGATCGCGTCGGTCGACACCGCACTCTGGGACATCAAGGGAAAGGCCGCGGGCCTGCCCGTCTATCAATTGCTGGGCGGAAGAAGCCGCGACGGGGTCACCGTCTACGGGCACGCCAACGGCGAGACCGTTGCCGACGTCCTCGAGGAGGTCGCCCGCTTCCTCAGCCTCGGCTACCGCGCCGTCCGGGTGCAGGTGGGGATCCAGGGGATCAGCTCCATCTACGGGGTGAGCGCGGACACCGAGCACCACGAGACCGGGTACGTGCCCGCGGGCGCCACCACGGTGGAGACCGCGGACTGGTCATCGGCCCGCTACCTCGACCAGGTGCCGGCCCTCTTCGAGGCCGTCCGGGAGCGATTCGGTTTCGACTTCGCGTTGCTCCACGACGCCCACCACCGGCTCACCCCGATCGAGGCCGCGCGGCTCGCCAAGCGGGTCGAGGAGTACCACCTGTTCTGGCTCGAGGACCTGGTGCCGGCTGAGCTCCAGGAGGGCTTTCGGATCATCCGCCAGCACTCGACGACGCCGCTCGCCGTGGGCGAGGTCTTCAACTCCATCTGGGACTGCCAGCAGCTCATCACCGAGCAGCTCATCGACTACATCCGCGCCGACGTGGTCCATGCCGGCGGGATCACTCACCTCCGCCGCATCTTCCAGCTCGCCGAGCTGTACCACGTGCGGAGCGGGTCGCACGGCGCCAACGACCTCTCCCCGGTCTGCCTCGCGGCCGCCCTGCACCTGGACATCTCGATCCCCAACTTCGGCATCCAGGAGTACATGCGGCACAGCCCCGAGACCGACCGGGTCTTTCCCCACTCCTACCGCTTCGCGGACGGCTACCTCCATCCGGGCGAGGAGCCGGGCCTGGGGGTGGACATCGATGAGGAGCTGGCGGCGCGATACCCGTACCGGCGTGCCTACCTTCCGATCAACCGTCTGGTGGACGGGACGGTGCACAGCTGGTGAGCTCCGAGCTCAGGATCCCGCAGGGAGGGGCGCTGGACCTCGTCTCGCTGGGGGCGCTGGTGATCCGGCTCGATCCGGGGCACGTCCCCTTTCAGAAGGCGGCGCAGTGCCGCATCCACGTGAGTGGTGCGGAGTACAACGTGGCCGCCAACCTCGCCGACTGCTTCGGTCTCCGGACCGCGATCGCCTCCGCCTGCGTGGACTATCCGATCGGGCACCTGGTCGCCGAGCGGGTCCGGGCGATGGGGGTCAGGGGGATCTACCGGTGGTGGGAGCACGACGGCGTGCGCGGCCCCAACATCGCGACCGTCTACAGCGATCGCGGCTTCGGGGTGCGCGCGCCGGTCGTCTTCTACAACCGCGCCGAGGAGGCCGCGGCCCAGCTCGGGCCCGGCGACTTCGACTGGGCGGAGCTCTTCGGCGCCGGCGTCCGCTGGTTCCACTCCGGCGGCCTCTTCGCCGCGCTCTCGGACCAGACCAGTGAGCTGATCGTGGAGGGGATGCGCGCCGCCAGGGCGGCCGGCGCGGTGGTCTCCTTCGACCTCAACTACCGCGAGAAACTCTGGAGCATCTCCGGCGGCGCCGCCCGCGCCGTCCAGGTGCTCGACCGTATCGTCAAGAACGTCGACGTCCTGGTCGGCAACGAAGAAGACCTGCAGAAGGGCCTCGGCATTGCCGGCCCCGAAGTCGCCGCCAAATCCAAGCTGGATGCCTCCGCCTTCTTCGGCATGATCGATAATGCCGTCGCCAAGCACCCGCAAATTAAGGTCGTCGCCACTACCCTGCGCGAAGTCCACTCCACCAACCGCCATAGTTGGAGCGCCGTCGCCTGGATCGGCGGCAAAACCTTCACCGCGCCCGTAGCCGAATTGGACATCTTCGATCGCGTCGGCGGCGGCGATGGCTTCGCCTCCGGCTTTTTCTACGGCCTGCTGGCCGGCGAATCCCCCGAGGAAGCCGTCAAGCTCGGCTGGGCTCACGGCGCGCTGCTCACCACTTTCCCCGGCGACACCACCATGGCAACCCTCGAACAGGTCCGCGCTTTTGCTAAAGGCGGCGGTGCGCGCATCCAGCGCTAGAAAGCCCATCTTTTGCCATCGAAAAATTACTTCGATCTCACCAACCGCGTGGTGGCCGTCATCGGGGGCACGTCCGGCATCGGGCGGGATCTCGCCATCGGCCTCGCCGCCGCCGGCGCCAACGTCGTCCCCACGGGCCGCCGCCAGCCCAATGTGGAAGAAGTGTGTGACGCCGTCGAACAGGCCGGCGCAAAGACCCTCCGCCACGCCTGCGATGTCGCCTCCCGCCAATCCATCGACGCTTTCCGCGACGCCGTCCTCGCCCAATTCGGCCAGCTGGATGTCCTCGTCAATGCCGCCGGCCAGATCTTCCGCAAGCCCACTCAGGACGTCACCGAGGTCGAGTGGAACCATCTCTTCGACATTAACCTCACCGGCATGCTCCGCGCCTGCCAGTCCTTCTATCCGGCGCTCGCCGTTCACCGCCGCGGCCGCATCATTAATATTGCGTCGCTGAACTCGTTCGTCTCCCTGGTCCAGGTGACGGCCTACGCCGCGTCGAAATCCGCGGTTCTCGCGCTCACCCGCAGCCTGGCCGTCGAGTGGGCCAGCGACGGCATCAACGTCAATGCCATCGCTCCCGGCGTCTTCCGCACCGACTTCAACGCCGGGCTCCTCGACGGTACCGAACGCGGCAAGGAATTGAAACTCCGCACCCCCATGGCCCGTTTCGGCCGCACCGACGAGTTAACCGGCGCCGCCATTCTGTTGGCCTCCGATTCCGCCAGCTTCATCACCGGCCAATGCATCACCGTCGACGGCGGCTTCCTGGCCTCCGGCGTCAACCAGTAGGACAGGCCT
>DNAU01000057.1 GCA_003491925.1 Chloroflexota bacterium | reverse complement strand
ACTATGCCGCGCCTTTCGAGAAGGTCCATGAGCCGGCCGGCCCGAGCGAAGCCGACTCGGAGCTTGCGCTGGAGCATGGAAGTCGAGCCGAGCTGAGAGCGAACGACCAACTCGAGCGCGGCCTCCAAGAGTTCGTCGTCATCGTCCTCGTGGCCACCCCGGCTCGCCGGCCGGCCCTCGACCTCGGAAATGGCAACGATCGGTTCGCTGACGCCCCCCTGGCGTCGCCAGTGGGCCACCGCCTCTCGGATCTCTTCCTGGGAGACCCAAGGGGCCTGGAGGCGTCGGGCCACGTTGGAGGACGCCGTGAGGAGGAGCATGTCGCCCTTCCCGATGAGCCGCTCCGCCCCGGCCTGGTCGAGGATGACGCGGCTGTCGGCGAGAGAAGAGACCGAGAAGGCGAGCCGGGAGGGGATGTTCGCCTTGATCACGCCCGTGATGACGTCGACCGACGGGCGCTGCGTGGCGACGATCAGGTGGATGCCGACCGCGCGGGCCAGCTGGGCGACCCGGCAGATCAGGTCTTCGATCTCGCCGGCCGCGACCAACATCAGGTCGGCAAGCTCGTCGATGACGATGACCACGTAGGGGAGCGGCGAGAGCCCGAGCCCAGGGGCGCGCTCGTTGAAGGCGGCGATGTTGCGGGCACCGTGGCCGGCGAAGAGCTTGTAGCGCTCCTCCATCTCCTTGCACGCCCAGCGCAGTGAGGCGACCGCCGCCTCGGGCTCCACCACCACCGGCACCAGCAGGTGGGGGACGTCGGCGAAGGTGGAGAGCTCGACCCGCTTCGGATCAATCAGGATCAGCTTGAGCTGTGCCGGCGTGGCCTGGAGCAGGAACCCGCCCAGGATCGAGTTGATGCAGACCGACTTGCCGCTCCCGGTGGCGCCGGCCACCAGCAGGTGGGGCATCCGGCAGAGGTCGCCGACCACGGGGTGCCCGGAGACGTCGGCACCGAGGGCCACCGCCAGTCGCTTGCGGGGGTCGGAGAAGGCGGGTGCGGTGACGATCTCCTTGAGGGAGACGAGCTGGGCCGCCTTGTTGGGGACCTCGATGCCGACCGCCGACTTGCCGGGGATGAAGGGCTGGATCCGGATCGGCGCGGCGAGGGCCAGGGAGAGATCGGTCTGAGCCCCCACGATCTTGCGGACCGGGACGCCGGCGGCGGGCTGCAGCTCGTACTGGGTGACCGTCGGTCCGCTGTTGGCGCCGACGACCCTCGCCTGGATCGAGAACGACGCCAGGGTGCTGGTGATCAGCGCGGCGGTCGCCTGCACCTCCTTCTCCAGCCGCTCCCGCTTGCCGCCGACCACGTCGAGCAGCTCCGGGCCGGGGAGCACCCAGACCTTCTCGGCCTCCTCCTCACCGAGCGTCTCTCCGTGGAGCGCCGTCATCTCGGGGATCGGTCCCAGGGGACGGGCCTCGACCGTCCCCTCGAACTCGCGGGTGAAGCTCTCGGGAGCCGGCGGCACGCCGCCGCGACCGGCCTCACCGCCCTCGTCCGCCGGCGCCACGGGGGCCGCCGGTTCGAGCGGCAGCAGCCCCTCCTCCGCCGGCGGAAGGTGGGCCGGGGCGGGGACGAAACCGGCCTGCACCGGCACGCCGGTCAGACGGACCACCGGCTCCCGGTCCTTCGTCGAGGTCCGTCTGGGAGGCTGGGCCGCGCCCGTGGCGGCGCGGTTGGAGAGCCAGTCGCGTGCCGCCCCCAGCGCCGGCGCGACCCGCAGCTCGACGGCCAGCACCAGGCCGGCGCAGACCAGCACCAGCATCAGGGCACCGGTGGCCGGTCCGCCCAGGCGGTCCGCGAGACTGGAGCTGAGGTGCCGGCCCACCGAGCCGGCGCTGCCGGAGATGACCAGCCCGCAGAGGCCGAGCATGGCCACCACGACCAGGAGGCTCCCGGCCGCGGCGAGGGCTCCACCCGTCCAGGCGCGGCGGCCGAGCAGGCGGGCGCCGGTCAGGACTAGGCCGGCGGCGATCAGCCAGGCGCCGATCCCGAGCGCTCCGAGCAGGGCATCGTGGACCGGGCGGGCGATCGACCCGCCTCCGGGCAGGGCGAGCACGACCGCGAGCAGGATCCCCAGTCCGACCAGGCAGATCCCGCTGAGCTCGCGGCGCTGGTCGGAGCTGATCAGCGGCGGCCGGGGCTGCTTGGAGGGGCGGCGCGGCGCCGGCCGCCGGGGCGCGGGGCGCGCCGGCCGGGAGCGCGGGCGGGTCTGGGTCCGGGGAGGCATGTCGGTCTCTGAGCCTCGTGTGAGCGACGTGGGGAAGGCGGCGGGCCGCGTCGATCGTAGCAGGGCGGGACCGGTTGCGAATGGGCGTTCGGACAGTTCGGCCGGACTTTGGGCGGCTCGTCGGCCGGCCTGGGGATGGCTCGCCCGTCGGGCCTGAAATGGCTCGGCTGGACAGAGGTGTCCGAGCGCGGCCGCCAGCGTCACCTCGCTCCGTGCCCAGCGCCTGAGTCGACGTCAGCCCGGCGGTGGCCGAGACCACCGCCGGGTCAGGCATCAGCGATTCAGCTCGCGGTGAACTCCACCGCGGGGATGTACCAGGGCGCCTCATCGGAGGTGCTCACGCCCCAGCAGGGTGCGCCCGGCGAATCGAGGCGGAAGACGCTCGTGCCGCGAGTCCCGCCGTCGCAGTACTCGCCCGCGAGCGGCGAGTTCTGGAAGATGGTGCCGGGTTGGGGTCGGTTCCCCGAACTCAGATTGGTCGGGTCCTGTGACAGGCCGATGTTCAGAGAGTCGTACGGGCAGCCCTCCGGGGTGCTGTGGCACGCGGTGCTGTGGCCGTACGGCGCGTATCCGTAGTCACTCGTGTTGTAGGCGATCCCGAAGACGAGGTTCTTGGGGAGGCTCAGGTTGAGCGAGGTGAGGTTGAAGGTGATGCTGGTCGCGAGGCCGTCGAAGCAGGAGCCGAGTGCCCGGTCATACCACGCACCCGCGCTCGAGCCCGTGCACTTGGTGGCGTTGGCCGACGGCGATACGGGATGGAGAAGGTCTTGGTGACCGACAGGATGCGGGCACCCGGAACAACCGCGGGTGGCGCCGGAGCCGCCTGCCCTGGGAGACGGCGAGCCGGTCACCCGGTGACGTCGACCGTCACCGACCAGGTCCGCTGCGTCGAGCCGTCGGGGCAGGCGAGCGTCGAGGTCAGCGCGTCCTGCCCCGCGGAGATCGCCCCGTAGACGTCGAATGTCCCCCCCGGCGCAGGCCACGGAAGGGGGATCGGCAGCAGCGTCATGACGCTCGAATCCGTCGTCTGGACGGTGGTCCAGTTGCAGGGGTCATTGGCGCTGTCGAAAAGCTCTGCGCCAATCGCCTGACAGCGCGACATGCGGTAGGTGTTGCCGCTGTCCGCCGTGCTCAGGGTCCACCAGGAGAGGGACCCGAACCCCCCGGGCATGACCTGGCAGTCGCTGGCGGTGGTGACGGTGATCGCCGTCGACGAAGCACCAGTCGGCGGCGTGCTGCTCACGGATCGGGGGCGGTTTCATGGGGTGGCCGCA
>DNAU01000046.1:3246-3527 GCA_003491925.1 Chloroflexota bacterium | reverse complement strand
GTGCGCGAGCGCTATCCGACGCTCGCCGTGATGGCCACCACGCTCCGCGACGTACGGTCGGCCAACCGCCACCTCTGGAGCGCGGTGGCCTCGGTCGGCGGGGAGGTCATGGTGGCCCCCACCTGCGAGCTCGACGTCTACGACCGGGTGGGGGGCGGGGACGGCTTCGCCGCCGGATTCATCTACGGGCTGCTCGCGGGGGAGGCGCCCGAGCAGGCGCTGCGGCTGGGGTGGGCGCATGGTGCGCTGGTCACCGGCTACCCGGGCGACACCACCATGGC
>DNAU01000046.1:2759-3205 GCA_003491925.1 Chloroflexota bacterium | reverse complement strand
CGACACCACCATGGCGACGCTCGCCCAGGTCCGCGCCGTCGCCGCCGGGGGGGCGGCGCGGATCCAGCGGTAGGGGAGGGCCCGCGAACCACGACGGAGGAGCTTCCTGTGACCACGATCGACCTGGACCCGGACCGGCTGCTCCCGGCCGAACCATCCCAGCGCGACGTGGCCCGCCGGCTGTACCAGGGAGTGCGCGGGCTGCCGATCGTCTCGCCCCACGGGCACGTCGACCCGCTCCTCCTCCTCGAGAACGCGCCCTTCGACAACCCCGCATCACTGTTCGTGACCCCCGATCACTACGTGACCCGGATGCTCCACGCCCAGGGGGTCCCCCTCGACGCGCTGGGCATCCCGCGGCGCGGCGGAGACGGCGGGGTGGCCGGACCGCGCGAGGTGTGGCGGGCGCTCTGCCAGCACTGGGATGCTTTCCGCGGGACCCCCTC
>DNAU01000046.1:2515-2674 GCA_003491925.1 Chloroflexota bacterium | reverse complement strand
GGCCGAGCTGGCCGAGGTCTTCGAGGTCCCGATCCGGCCCTCGGCGGCCGATGCCGACCTGCTCTACGATCGGCTGGTCGAGCGCTTTGCGCTCCCCGAGTGCCGCCCGCGGGCCCTCTTCCAGCGCTTCGGGGTCGAGGTCCTGGCCACCACCGACGA
>DNAU01000046.1:0-2437 GCA_003491925.1 Chloroflexota bacterium | reverse complement strand
CGCCGCCCACCGCGGCCTCGCCCAGGACCCCTCCTGGAGCGGCAGGGTGGTTCCCACCTTCCGGCCCGACGGCCTCCTCGATCCGTCCCTGCCTGGGTGGCCCGCCCGCCTGGATGAGCTCGGGCGTGCCGCCGGTGTCGACACCCGGCGCTACCCCGGCTACCTCGAGGCGCTGGCGGACCGGCGCCGCTACTTCAGGGAGCACGGTGCGACCGCCACCGACCACGGGCCGCCCGATCCCCTCACCGTGCTGCTCAGCCACGAGCACGCCGAGCGGCTCTTCGTCCAGGCCCTGCAGGGCCTGGCGACCCCCGACGAGCTGCGCGCCTTCCGGGGTCACATGCTCTGCGAGATGGCCCGGATGTCGTGCGACGACGGCCTGGTGATGCAGCTCCACCCCGGGGTGCTGCGCAACCACCACCCCCCCACCCTGCGCGACTTCGGCACCGACCGGGGCGCCGACATCCCGGTCGCGGTCGAATTCACCCGCTCCCTCCGTCCCCTGCTCGAGCGCTACGGGGACCATCCCAACTTCCGGATCGTCCTCTTCACCCTCGACGAGACCACCTGGTCCCGCGAGCTGGCGCCGCTCGCCGGCTTCTACCCGTCCATCTACCTCGGCGCGCCATGGTGGTTCCTCGACACCCCCGACGCCATGCTCCGCTTCCGCGAGGCGGTCACCGACACCGCCGGTTTCGCCAAGACCAGCGGCTTCGTCGACGATACCCGCGCCTTCTGCTCGATCCCGGCGCGCCATGACACGGCGCGACGGGTCGACTGCGCCTTCCTGAGCCGGCTGGTGGTCGAGCACCGACTGGACGAGGTGGAGGCCGCCGAGACCGCCGCCGACCTCGCCTACCAACTGCCTCGCCGGGTCTTCCGGTTTTGACCCGCCTCTGCCGCGAGAGCTGGCCGGCGGCCGGGCCGCCGCGTCCGGTCCGCGCCGTCCACCTTGGGCTGGGCGCCTTCCACCGCTCGCACCAGGCCTGGTACACGGAGCACGCCGCCGACCGCGACTCGTGGGGGATCGCCGGGTTCACCGGGCGCAGCCCCGGGACCGCGTCCCTGCTCCAGGCGCAGGGGGGCCTCTACACCCTGGTGGAGCGGGGCCCGGCGCGCGACCGCCCCGAGGTGGTCGGCAGCATCAGCGCCGCTCACGACGGTGACGATGCCAGCGCCTGGGCCGGCTGGATCAGTGATCCCAGCGTGGCCCTGGTGACCCTGACGGTCACCGAGGCCGGGTACCACCTGGACGGTGCGGGGCACCTGGACCTGGGCCACCCCGAGGTCGCCGCCGATCTCCTGCGCCTGCGGCCGGACCTCGGCGCCGCGGCGCGCCCGGCGCGGACGATGCCGGGGCGCCTCGCGGCCGGCCTCGCCGCCCGCCGCCGTTCCGGTGCCGGCCCGATCACCGTCGTCCCCTGCGACAACCTCATGGGCAACGGCGCCGTCACCAGGAACGTCGTTCTCGAGATCTGCGAGGCGGTCGATCCCAGCCTCACCAGATGGGTGGAGGCCAACGTCTCCTTCGTCTCCACCGTGGTCGACCGGATCACCCCGACCACGCTGGCCGGGGACCTGGCCCTGGTGGAGCGCACCATCGGCCGCGAGGATCGGGCGGTGGTGGTCGCCGAGCCCTTCAGCGAGTGGGTGCTCGCCGGCGAGTTCCCCGCCGGGCGACCCGACTGGGTGAGCGCCGGCGCCCGCCTGGTGTCCGACGTGGCTCCGTTCGCGGAGCGGAAGCTCGGCCTGCTCAACGGGGGTCACTCCCTGCTGGCGTACGCCGGGTCGGCGCTCGGCCACTCCACCGTCGCCGGGGCGGTCGCCGACCCCCGCTGCCGGGCCTGGCTGGACGAGTGGTGGGACGGGGTCGCCAGAGTGCTGCCGCTCCCCGATGACGAGGTCGCCCGCTACCGGCTGGCGCTGATCGAACGGTGGACCAACCCCCGGATCGGTCACGCCCTGAGCGTCGTCGCCCGGGACGGATCGCTGAAGCTGGTTCAGCGTGTCCTCCCCGTGATCCACCGCTACCGTGCGATCGGCCAGCCGCCGCCGCCCGGCGCGGCACGGATCCTCGGCGCCTGGCTGGCTCACCTCCGGGGCTCCGGCGCGGCGGTCGGCGATGCTCGCGCCGCCGAGCTGGTCCCGCTGGCCGCCGGGGAACGGTCCGCGGCCGCGCGCGCCCTTCTCGATGCTCTCGAGCCCGGACTGGGAGCGGACCGCGACCTGGCGCGCGAGATCGCGGTGACCTGCCGGGAGCTCGAGGGCATGGATGGATGAGGCCGCGGCGGGAGGCCGATGTGGATTCGCCACCCGCGCTGCCGGGCGGGTGTGGGATGACTCAACAAGACGTGTTCAGGCCATGAATGTCTTTTTGTGAAACACCAAGCCGCGCAAGCAGGATCGACGGTGGCGACCGGATGTACACCGACGGACG
>DNAU01000082.1 GCA_003491925.1 Chloroflexota bacterium | reverse complement strand
AAGTCCCGAGCTAATCTGCTCCAACCCTCGCCTTGTTATGTGACGCCCAGTGTCGAGGAGCGCGACGGATGAGAGGCGAGACAGGTCTTTGGGCGTCGCCCATGCTATGTCACCGTCCCAGAAAGAAGCGTCATTGGTCCGCGGTGTCGTGCCGCCAACGACGGTCGCAAGCTGCCCGATGGGAACAGAGAGCCACACGTCGTGCTCCTCGTCAGCAAAGTACTGCCGCCAAGTTGCGGAGAGCTCAGCTGTGAGCAGGTCAGTCGTCCGCCGGTTAGCCGCGATCTTGTCGTCGAGCGCCCCAAGAATCTCCGCGATGGCCCCCTGGCGTCTCTTGTCTGGCAGGCAAATGTGTAGCGCCTTCGCCTCTGGGTAGTACATGGTCTGGTGCGTGGTCCCGTGCGCGAAGCGGCGAATGCTCGCCTGCTCAGCCATCAGAACGTACATCAAATACCGTGGCACGAGTTCCGGCCCGCACACCCAGTTAACGAAATCCTGACTGGTTGCCATCGGTGTGGCCATCATCACCACGTAGCCAACGGAAGCAGTCCTGGAAAGGCAGACCGTGCCCGCTGGCAGGATTCGCGCGGACGAGTTGGCGATCCCCAACTCGGTGACATTCTCATGTGTCGACGCGAGTATGCGTCCATGGTTCTCAGTCGCGTCACGAATCCCGATCCAAGGAACATCTCCGCCCCAGTACTGCGGAGCCTGCCGACTTGGCGTGTGCCCGCTCTCCAGGCGAGCCACCTCCGAAAGACCAACCCATCTGAATCCCGAAGGAGGCTCGGTATCCGGACGACCGACGCTGAGCGCGAACCTCCCGCGAATCACGCCGGTCGTCGCCGCGCGTCCACCCGTGACGGTGGTCGATCTAGGCATCGAGGCTCGCCAGCGCCCTCCGGACGCGCGCCTGGAGTTGATCGCTCTCGTCGAAGGCCTCGTAGAGCTCCGAAGTGAGCCTGGCAACTCTGTGACCGGTGGTCTCGCCGTCCTCCTCAGGTTCCTCCGAGCCCACGAAGCGGCCTGGCGTCAGGACGAACTCGTGTTTGGCAAGTTCCTCCACTTGCACTGACGCGCAGAAGCCGGGGATGTCCTCGTAGGCACCTTGGCCCGGCTCGCCACGCCATGCATGGTAGGTCCTGACCACCCTCCCGATGTCATCGTCCGTGAGATCCCGATGAGTCTTGTCGACCAACCGACCGAGCTTGCGAGCGTCGACGAATAGCAACTCGCCACGCCGATCCCTCCAGTTTCCATGTCCGGATCCGTTTCGCTTGTTGCGATTCAGGAACCAGAGCGAAACTTGAATCGGCGTCGTATAGAACAATTGACCGGGGAGGGCGACGATACACTCGACCAAGTCGTCCTCGACCATGTTCCGGCGGATCTCTCCCTCGCCTGAGTGCTGGGAGGACAGGGAACCATTGGCTAGAACAACCCCGGCGACGCCCCGCGGCGTGAGTTTCGACGCCATATGCTCGAGCCACGCGAAGTTGGCATTCCCCGCAGGTGGCGCGCCATAGCGCCATCTAGCATCGTCCCGCAGCCGCTCCCCGCCCCAGTCCGACACGTTGAAGGGCGGGTTGGCCAGGATGTAGTCGGCCTTGAGGTCAGGGTGAAGATCCTCATGGAAGGTATCGCCCCAGCGGGGGCCAAGGTCGGCCTCGATGCCCCGGATGGCGAGGTTCATCTTGGCTAGCCGCCAAGTAGTGTCGTTCATCTCTTGCCCGTAGATGGCAATGTCGTTGCGCCGACCGCCGTGGGCCTCGACGAAGTTCTCGGACTGGACGAACATCCCGCCGGACCCACAGCAGGGGTCATAGACGCGACCCCGGTATGGCTCGATTATCTCCACGAGGAGGCGGACCACGTGGCGCGGGGTGTAGAACTCGCCACCTGCCTTCCCCTCTGCCGAGGCGAACCTGCCGAGAAAGTACTCGTAGACTCGTCCCAGGAGGTCCTTCTCGCGGTGCTCCCGCGCGCCGAGGCCGATCCCAGCGATGAGGTCAACCAGCTCGCCTAGGCGCCGGACGTCCAGCCCCGGGCGAGCGTAGTTCTTCGGCAGGACCCCGCGGAGGCTGGGGTTGTCCCGCTCGACAAGGTCCATCGCGTGGTCTATCAAGGTCCCAATCGTCGGCTGCTTCGCCTGCTCCTGGAGGTACGCCCACCGAGTCTCGGCCGGTAGCCAGAACACCCCCTCCGCCGTGTACTCGTCACGAGACTCCACGAGTCGATCCGTCTCTTCGCCCGAGATCCCGTCTCGAAGTAGCTCGTCCCTAAGTGCGCTCCGACGTTCCTCGAAGGCGTCATCGACGTACTTGAGGAAGAGCAGGCCCAAGACCACGTGCTTGTACTCACTGGCATCCATCGAGCCGCGGAGCTTGTCGGCCGCCTTCCAAAGGACGTCCTCGATGCCAAGCGGGCCAGCCGTCTCAGGCCGGCGCCTTGCCCGGGAACCCAGTGCACCATCGACCGCACCGGCGATATCCCGCCGGTCCGGGAGCGCCGCGGAGCCTCCGCTTCTGCGCGCCTTCCCTGGGTCTGCGCGCCGGGCGGGGGCGACGGGGGTGGCCGAGGGTGCAAGGGGCGCTGACGGTCCTCCCAGGCGTCCACCCCGGCGCCCGGCGACGCCCGCGAGTCGGCGTACCGGGCGCGTCGCGGTCTCCCGCTGGTTGCTCCTACGGATACGGCCCAGCGCCCCCTTGAGAGCGGCCAACTGCTCATCGGATGGGTACAAGCGGCCCGTCTCCCACCCCGACACCTGTGCCTGACTGCCACGCACCTGAGCCGCTACCTCGGCCTGCGTAAGCCCGCAGCGCAAGCGGGCTCGTCGGATCGCCTCACCAAGCGTGTTGTCCACTTGGCTCATCCTCCCGCCACGCCTCCACCAGCTATGCCGGCGTTCAAGACCAAACGTCGGGCCCGAGCAAGACTAACCGGCTGGGGCGACGGGCGCGCGTCACCACCCTTCGAGGTGCCGTCATGAAGCCCTGACGCTCGTGACGGAGGACTAGGCGGTCGACGGTCCCGCGATGTCGCTCTGACCCGTCCACGCATCATGCTGGGCTGTAAGGGTACAGCTACCTCCCAGGGACCGCCCACCCCGCTGGAAAACCGCGGCACCGTCGAGCGCGGCCGCCATAGCAGAGCGCGATCTGGTCACCCTCGCCGCCGGCGCGCAGAGTGGCGCTGACGGCGAGCGCCTTTGACATCGCGAAGTCAGCCGCACTACGGAATGCTGGCAGCGCCTCAAGGCTGCCGGCGACATCCCGACGGGGTGGCGGGCAGGGCCGGCGCTGGCTGCCGGGGTCGGTCCTCTGCCAGACTCCCCGGTCAAATGGCCGACCTCACCCTCCAACACCTGGTGGCCGCAGGCCTCGCCGAGACGCCACCCACCGTCGAGGGCGCCACCGCCTTGGTCCTCTCCGCCTTCCAGGGACCGGACGCCCTCCGGGCCACGCTCGACGGTCACGAACCGACCCCCGCCCCAGCCCAGGACACCACCCAGGCCCCGACCGCCACCTACCTCGCCGCCATCGAGGTGGAAGGCTTCCGGGGCATCGGCCCGCCGGTTGCCCTGACCCTGGAGCCCTCCCCTGGCCTGACCCTCGTGGTGGGACGCAACGGCTCGGGGAAGTCCTCCTTCGCCGAGGCCCTGGAGATGCTGCTCACCGGCTCCAACCGGCGCTGGACCGAACGGGCCAAAGTCTGGCAGGACGGCTGGCGCAACCTCCACCACGGACCACCCCGCATCACCGGGAGGTTCCGGCCCGACGGCGGGCGCACCGTCATGACCATCGAGCGCCGCTGGGCGCACGAAGCCGACGTTGCCGTCTCCACCCTCACCGTCGACGGCAAGCTGCGCGACCTCGAGGAGAACGGCTGGAGCCGGGCCCTGCA
>DNAU01000181.1:6765-7180 GCA_003491925.1 Chloroflexota bacterium | reverse complement strand
CTCTCCCTCGCGGAGCTCTCGCGGCGGACCAAGGAGCTGGCGGCTCAGGCGGTGGCGGGGGTGATCGCGCCCGACGACCTGGAGGGCGGGACCTTCACCGTCACCAACCTGGGGAGCCTCGGGATCGAGGCCTTCACCCCGGTGATCAACCCGCCTCAGGTGGCGGTCCTCGGTGTCGACGCCATCCTGGTCAAGCCGGTCCGCAAGCCGGACGGCAACATCGAGTTCATCGACGCCATCGGCCTCTCCTTGACCGTGGACCATCAATGGGTGGACGGGGCTCCCGGAGCCAGGTTCCTCGGCACCCTCCGGAACAAGATCGAGAAGGTGGAGGAGCTGTGCACGATCTGATCGTGATCGGGGCCGGTCCGGGGGGCTACGAGGCTGCCGCCCACGCGGGCGAGCTGGGCAAGAG
>DNAU01000181.1:0-6673 GCA_003491925.1 Chloroflexota bacterium | reverse complement strand
GCATCCCTGCCAAGGTGTTCCTGCGCTCCTCCCGCCTCTACCGCGAATGCACCGAGGCGGGCCCGTTCGGGGTTCGCGTCGCGGGGGCCAGCTTCGACGTCCCGGTCGTGGTTGAGCGCAAGAACCGCATCGTGGCCGCGCTCAAGCGGGGGGTGGAGGCGAAGCTCAAGGGCGCTGGCGTCGAGGTCGTCATCGGCCGGGCCCGCTTGGTCGACCGCCACCTCGTCCAGGTCGGTGACGACCGGCTGGAGGCCGAGAACGTCCTCATCGCCACCGGGTCGCGGCCGGCGGTCCCGCCCATCCCGGGGATCGGCGCCGAGCACGTCCTTGACTCGGACCGTGTGTTCGACGTGGCCGAGGTGCCCTCCAGCATCGCCATCATCGGCGGCGGCTACATCGGCCTCGAGCTGGCCACCTACTTCCGCGAAGCGGGCGCCGAGGTGGCGGTCTTCGAGATGCTCCCTCAGATCGCCGCCAACTGTGACGGGGAGGTGTCAGCGAGGCTGCTTCAGGCGCTCCAGCGCAGCGGGATCGAATTCCACCTCTCCTGCCGGGTGCTCTCCGTTGAGGAGGGCGTGCTCCGTTACGACGATGGGTCGGGGACCGAGCGGACCCATGCCGCGGAGCGGATCCTCAACGCCACGGGCCGGGCCCCGGTCGTTGCCGGGCTGGGCCTGGATGAGGTCGGCATCGACTTCAGCCTCGCTGGCGTCCGGATCAGCGACCGGGGCGAGACCAGCGTCCCCGGGCTGTGGGCATGTGGCGACGTGACCGGTCGGCACATGCTCGCCCACGCCGCCACCCGCGAGGGCATCGTCGCCGTCAACTCGATGTTCGGGATCCCGGACCGGATCCGCTACGAGGCCATCCCCGCGGTCATCTACACCCACCCCGAGGTGGCCATGGCGGGTCGGACCGAGGCGGAGCTGACCCGGGCGGGGATCCCGTTCCGCAAGGCGACCGTTCCCATGGGCGTCGCCGGCCGCTTCCTCATCGAGAACGAGGGAGGCAGCGGCTTCGTCAAGGTGCTGGTCGGAGCGAGAGGCGGGGAGATCCTCGGCGTCCACGCGGTCGGGGACTCCTCGAGCGAGTTCATCGTCGCCGCCTCCGCCCTGATCGAGACCGCGCTCACCGCCCGCCAGGCCGCCGAGGTCGTCTTCCCGCATCCGACGGTGTCCGAGGCGCTCCGGGAAGCCATCCTCAAGGTCGGTTAGGAGAAGTCGGTTGTGACCAAGCTGCTGGAGATCAAGCCGGAGCAGGAGCTCTCCCCGGACGTGATCCATTTCGATGACATCCCGGTCAACGCCTACCGGGCGACGCCGGACGAGGAGCGGTCGAGGTACTCGGCCGAGGACCTCCTGGAGATCTGGCGGGAGATGTGCGCGATCCGGGAGTTCGAGACCATCCTCAGCGAGATCAAGCTCAAGGGCGCCTATCGCGGCGTCGCCTACGACCACGCCGGTCCCGCCCATCTCTCCATCGGCCAGGAGGCTGCGGCGGTGGGGATGGCCTTCTCGCTGACCCCGGATGACCACATCTTCGGGTCCCATCGGAGCCACGGTGAGATCCTGGCCAAGGGCTTCTCGGCCATCCGCCAGCTTGGCGAGGAGCAGCTCCTCGACATCATGCGGACCTATCGCGACGGGGCGGTGCTCGGTCCGGTGGAGCGAGGCTTCGACGGATCCGTGCGCGAGCTGGCGACGCGCTTCTTCATCTACGGCGCGTACGGCGAGATCTTCGCCCGCGAGACCGGCTTCAATCGCGGCCTGGGCGGCTCGATGCACGCCTTCTTCACGCCGTTCGGGATCTACCCCAACAACGCCATCGTGGGCGGCTCCGGGTCCATTGCGCCGGGTGCGGCTCTCTACAAAAGGGTCAACCGCAAGCCGGGGATCGTGGTGTGCAACATCGGCGACGCCTCGTTCGCCTGCGGCCCGGTGTGGGAAGGCATCACGTTCTCCGCCATGGATCAATACCGCAAGCTGTGGGACGCATCGCTCGGCGGCGGCCTGCCGATCCTGTTCCAGTGCGTGGACAACTTCTACGGCATGGGCGGGCAGCCCTGCGGCGAGACCATGGGGGTGCAGTTCATCGCCCGCATCGGCGCCGGCGTCAACCCCGAGCAGATGCACGCCGAGCGGGTCAATGGCTACGACCCCCTGGCGGTGATCGACGCCTTCCGGCGCAAGAAAGAGATCCTGCTCCAGGGTGGAGGTCCGGTGCTGCTGGACACGATCACCTACCGCTACAGCGGGCACTCGCCGTCGGACGCGTCGAGCTACCGCTCCAGGGAGGAGGTCGAGCACTGGCAGGCGGCGGACTCGATCCACGCCTACCGGGAGCGGATGCTGTCCGCGGGGGTGCTCAGCGGCCACGCCCTCGACCAGGCCGAGCACGAGGCCCGGGAGCGGGTGTTCAGCATGTTCCAGCTTGCCGCCGATCTGAATGTGTCCCCGCGGCTCAGCCTCGACTCCGAGCTGATCGGCGAGGTGATGTTCTCCAACCGTCATGTCGAGCGCTTCGATGAGCGCACCCCGGAGCTGCTTCAGGACCTGAGCGACAACCCCCGCGTGGCCCAGATCCGCGCCAAGATCCGCTCCGGTCTCGAGGACGGCAAGCCCGTCCCCAAGATGAAGGTGTTCAACATCCGCGACGCCATCTTCGAGGCGCTGCTCCACCGCTTTGCCATCGACCCCACCCTGGTCGCCTTCGGCGAGGAGAACCGGGATTGGGGCGGCGCCTTCGCTGTCTACCGCGGCCTCACCGAGGCCCTGCCCTACCACCGGCTCTTCAATGCGCCGATCTCGGAGGCGGCCATCGTCGGAGCGGCGGTGGGATATGGGATGGAGGGCGGCCGGGCGGTGGCCGAGCTGATGTACGCCGATTTCATGGGTCGGGCCGGCGACGAGCTGTTCAACCAGCTGTCGAAGTGGCAGGCGATGTCGGCCGGGCTGCTGACCATGCCGGTCGTGGTGCGCGTCTCGGTCGGCTCCAAGTACGGTGCCCAGCACTCCCAGGACTTTGGCGCACTGACCGCCCACATCCCCGGCCTCAAGGTGGTCTTCCCGGTCACCCCCTATGACGCCAAGGGGATGATGAACGCCGCCCTGGCGGGGACCGACCCGGTGATCTTCTTCGAGAGCCAGCGGCTCTACGACATCGGCGAGATGTTCCAGACCGCAGGGGTGCCCGAGGGCTACTACGAGATCGAGCTCGGCCTGCCCTCGGTGAAGCGGAGCGGTGCCGACCTGACCATGGTCACCCTCGGGCCGGCCCTGTACACGGCCGTCGCCGCGGCCGACCAGCTCGCCGAGCGCTTCGACCTCGCGACCGAGATCATCGACCTGCGCTCGGCCAACCCCGTCGACTACGGTCCGGTCGCGGAGTCGGTGCGCAAGACGGGCAGGGTGCTGCTCGTCTCCGAGGCGGTGGAGCGGGGCGGGGTCATGCAGACGGTGGCCTCCACGCTCACCCAGATCTGCTTCGACGACCTGGACGCGCCCCCGGCCGTGGTCGGGTCGCGCAACTGGATCACCCCCGCGCCGGAGGTGGAGTCCGCCTTCTTCCCCCAGCCGGCCTGGCTGGTCGATGCGGTGCACGAGCAGCTCCTCCCGCTGCCCGGATACCGCCCCGAGGGCAACCGCACCCGGGGTGAGCTGCTCCGGCGGGCGCGCCTTGGCATCTGAGCTCGGCTCGCCGCGCCCGGCCGAGGAGGGGGACGTGAGCTCCCCGGCCATCGTCTGCACCGGGATGTGCGACACCAAGGGGGCCGAGGTCAGGTTCCTCGCCGAGATGGTGGCGGCCAACGGTGGCAGGCCCGTGATCATGGACCTGAGCCTGGGTGGCGCCGTCGATTGGGCGGACGTCTCCCTCCAGGAGGTCCTGGCCTGCACCGGGGTGAGGGTCGAGGACGTGCTCGCCGCCCCCCGTGCCGAGGCCAGCGAGCTGGTTGGCCGCGCCGGCGCCGCCAAGATCCTCGAGCTCCACTCTCGGGGCGAGTGCGACGGGGTGCTCTCGTGGGCGGGATCGGTGGGAACCTCGACGGCGACTCGGGTGATGCGCGCCCTGCCTTTCGGGGTGCCCAAGATCATGCTCACCGACATGACCTCGGGCGACCTCGGAACCTGGGTCGGCAACAAGGACATCTACATCGTCAATCCCACCCTCGAGCAGGGCATCAACCTGGTCACCCGCAGGGCGGTCGCCAACGCCGCCGCCGGGATCGTGGCCATGGCCCGGGTGGGAGCGATCACCGCCGGCGTCAAGCCACTCTGCGCGGTCACCTCGTATGGGACGACGACCCCGACGGTGCAGCGCTGTCGGGCCTTCATGGAGGCGCGCGGCTTCGATACGGCGGTCTTCCACGCCGTCGGAGTGGGCGCGACCATGGAGGACCTGGTCCGCTCCGGGCTGATCACGGCGGTGCTCGACATCACCCTGGCGGAGCTCATCAACGACATGTTTGGCAGCCCCTTCCGATTCCCCGCCAGCTGGGAGGGCGAGCGGCTCACCGCGGCCGGGGCCATGGGGATCCCCCAGGTTGTGGTTCCCGGCGGCCTCGACCAGCTCGCCTTCGGGACGCTCAACACGGTCCCGGCCAGGTATCTGGACGATCTCAAGGCGGGACGGCGGCCCTCGTATCGCGGCACCGGCCGGCCCTACTCGCACAACGACGGGGTCACCATCCTCTCCCCGAGCCTCGAGGAGGTGGGCAGGGTGGCTCGTTACATGGCTGAGCGGCTCAACCGGACCCAGGGGCCCACCGCCGTGGTGCTGCCGATGCGGGGCTGGTCCGCCTACGACCAGAGCGAGAAGCTGGCGACGCGCGAGCGGGGCTGGGCGGAGGGGAACGGCGACGGGCCGACCTGGGAGCCGGACCCCGAGCGGCCGGAGTGGTCTCGTCGTTCCACCCTGATGCTCGAGATCCTTGGCGAGCAGCTGGACCCCGGCAACCAGAACCTCGACCTGGTCGCGGTCGACCAGCACATCCTCGATCCCGCGCTGGCCGACCTGCTCAACCGGATGATCGGCGAGATGCTCGACGGGACCTGGAGGAGGGGGGCTCACCGGGATCTGGACGTCCGCCGCGGGTTGGCTGCGCCGTGAAGCCGTCGCTGCGCCCGGACACCGCTGCGGAGGCCGCATGACGCCCGTCGCGATCGACCTGGACGTGGCCCTGGTCCCCGGCCAGACGGCGGGCTGGCCGCCCACGGTCTGCGTGGTCGTGGACCAGCTGCGTGCCAGTTCCACGCTCACCACCGCGCTCGAGCTCGGCTGCCCCGAGGTCGTCGTCACCGGCAGTCTGGCCGAGGCGAGGCGGCTGGCGCGGGAGCGCGGCAGCCTGCTCGCCGGCGAGCGGGGCGGCCGGGACATCCCCGGCTTCGACGCGAACAACTCGCCGAGCCAGCTCCGGGCCATCGGGGTCCGGGGCCGCGGACTGGTTCTCTCCACCAGCAACGGCACCAAGGTCCTGAGCCGGGTGCGGTCAATGCCGGTGGTCCTGCTCGGCTGCCTCCTCAACGCAAGCCCCTGCGCCCAGGCGGCGGTCGACGAGGCCTCGGCCCGGGGCCTCCCGATCGGCATCGTCTGCGCCGGGAGGCGGGGGCGGTTCGCCCTGGACGACGGGGTGGCGGCGGGCCTGATCGCGAGCCGGGTGCTCGAGGCGGTCGCGGCCCAGGGCCGCGCCTGCCAGCTGACCGACGCGGCCCGGGCCGCCCTGCAGCTCTGCTCCGCCAACCCGGACCCGATCGCCGCGCTCCGCGACTCCGCCAGCGGCCGGATCGTCCAGGGCCTCGGTGCCGGCGCCGACATCGAGCTCTGCGCGCGGGTCGACAGCAGCGGCACGGTCCCGGTGCTGCGGGGCGGGCCGTTCCTCGTCGTCGAGAGCTGGCGAAGTCCATATAATGGACACAAAGTCTACGATCTGGACAAATCGATCATCCCCGCGTACCATGCTGCCCAGGAGGCTGCACCGTGAAGGCCTGGTACGACCGCCCGGGGGCGATCACCTGACGTTCTGAGATGACCACCACCCTGCAGACCATCGTCCAGTCTCGGTGCCCGGCGGGTGAGCCGTCCGGTGCCGCATAGCGGAGGTTTCGACCATGGCTCACGCGCCCGTCGCAGTCGCCGAAGGCACTCTTCCCATCCTCAGCCACTGGATCGACGGACGCTCCGTCGAGGTTCGGACCGAGCAGACCGCCCCGGTCTATGACCCCGCGACCGGAGCCGTGATCGCCCGCGTGCCGCGCGGCGGCGCGGCCGAGGTCGATGCCGCCGTCATGGCCGCGCGGCGGGCCTTCCCCGCCTGGCGCAGCATGCCCCTGATCGCTCGGAGCCAGATCTTCTTCGCCTACCGCGAGCTGATCTACCGCCACCGCGAGGAGCTCGCCCGGCTGATCACGAGGGACCACGGGAAGACCTACCCCGACGCCATGGGGGAGGTCCTGCGCGGGCTCGAGACGATCGAGTTCGCCTGCGGGCTGCCCGTCCACCTGGCAGGGATCAACACGCCGACGGTATCGACGAACGTGGACAGCCACACCCTGCGCCAGCCGCTCGGAGTCGCGGTGGGCATCACCCCCTTCAACTTCCCGGCCATGGTGCCCTTTTGGATGTGGCCGTTCGCAATCGCATGCGGCAACACCTTCGTGCTGAAGCCCTCCGAAAAAGT
>DNAU01000358.1 GCA_003491925.1 Chloroflexota bacterium | reverse complement strand
GGCCTCAACGAGGTCAGCGCCCCGGTGGTGGACATGCTGGGGCGCCGGTTGACCACCGCCGAGGCCGCCAGCCTCGGAAGCGCTGACGCCGCGGAATGACCGGAGGGGGGGCGCTCGGGGCCGTGGCCGGTGCACCCGCGTCCTCCCACACCTCCCTGGCAGCCGCGCACCTGCTCGGCTTCAGCGTCACCATCCCGACCTTCCCGGGGATCGGCGACGCCTGGATCGTGGGGGCGCTCTTCCTCGCCCACATCGCCATCGCCGAGTTCTCGGTGGGGGCGATCACCCTGGCGGCCGCCATGGAGGGCTACGGGCTGCGCAGCGGCAGCCCCGATGCCCGCCGCTACGCGCGCGCCGCGGCCAACAGCTACTACCTCGTCTTCAGCCTGGGGGCCACCTTCGCGATCTTCGCGGTGGTGGCGCTGGTCGGGCTCTTCGGCAATGCGGCGGGTACCCTGGTCAACCGCTTCCTGCCCCTGGTCGGGCTCGCCTTCGGCCTCTTCATCGTGCTGGCACCGCTCCTGGTCTGGTACCGGAACAGCTTCGGCCGGATGCGCGACCGCAACCACTTCCTGCTCGGCTGCTGCGTGGCCGGCATCCAGACCCTCTTCATGGTGCTGATCGTGGGGTTGGACGGCTTCCTGATCACCCCCGACAACGCGAGCTTCGCCTCTGTGCTCAACCCGGTCTACGTCCCGCTGCTGATCCACCGGCTGATCGGCAATGTGGGCTGGACCGCCCTGCTCCTCGCCGGCCTGGCCACCCTGCTTGCCCGGCGCACCGCCGACGCCGAGGAGCACAGGTTCCAGTTCTGGGCGGCTCGGGTCAACCTGCGGATCGGCCTCGTCGCCACCCTGATGATGCCGATCGACGGCTTCGCCCTGGTGCTGGTGCTGCACAACGTCCAGATCGGCTACTTCGACAGCCTGGTGGGCGCGTACGGCAACTACATGATCGCCCAGGAGGCGCTGGTCGGAGCCATCCTGGTCGGCGGCAACGTCGCCCTCGCCGGCGAGAACGGCGGGTTTCGGAGCTCGCGCTTCGCCCAGGTGGCGACCGTCATCACGGCGGTCGGCATGGTGGTCGCCTGCCTGCCCGCCTCGGTGATCACGCCCAACATCCTGGCCCTCCGCTACATCGGCCTCGGTCTCGCGGTGCTGGTCACCGCTGTCCACGTCGCCCGCCGCTGGAACCCGAGCGGGCTGGTCATCCAGGCGGTGCGCGGGGTGACCCTCCGGCGCAGCCTGGTCCTGGTCGGGGTCGTCTCCATGGTGACCGCGCTCTACATGGGCTTCATCAAGGAGCAGGCGCGGGGTGATTACGCCGTCTACGGCGTGCTCACCCAGTCGAGCGCCCACGGCCGCTTCCTCCCGCCGACGAGCGACTACCCATGAGTCCCGTCGACGCGCTGCGGCTGCTGGCCGCGGCTCCCCTGACCCCGGGGCGCGAGGCCGACTTCGAGTCGTTCTGGTACTACACCATCCTCGGCGCGGGCATGACCGTGCTGGTCGTGATGGCGGCGTGGTGGGTGTTCCGCGGGGTGCGACCGATGTGGCGGGACGGCCACCACCTGGCCGCGGTGCTGGTGAGCGGTGCCGCCGGCTTCTTCTGCGTCCTCTTCCTCTCCATGGCGCTCAGCGCCCTGATCGGGGCCACCAACCACCCCATGACCCCACCCGCCTTCCAGCTGGGGCCGTCGGGATGAGCGAGGGGCCGGCGCCGATGACGGCCGCCTGGACCGACTCCGGCTCCGCTCGCCGGGCCCGCGCGCACCTGCCGGAGGTGATCTCGAGATGAGCATGGGTCGCATCAGCCGCCGTCAGTTCATGGTCAGGGGGACCGGGGCGATGGCCGGCCTCATCACCGCCATGCTCTCGGTGCCCGCGGTCGGCTTCCTGCTCAGCCCGCTCTGGGCCGCGACCAAGGAGATCTGGGTCGACGTCCAGGGGGGTCCCATCGATGACATCCCCGAGGGCCTCCCCACCGCGCGGATCGCCGCGGTCCCGCTCGGCAGCGGTCCACCGGAGCCCGCGGTCAACCGCGTCGTTTACGTGACCAAGTACCAGGGGAAGCTGTACGCGTTCTCCAACATCTGCACCCACATGCAGTGCGACGTTCACTGGGAACCGTCGCTCGACCTCTTCGAATGCCCCTGCCACGGCGGGCTCTACGCGATCACCGGGCGCAACGTAGGCGGGCCGCCTCCGCAGCCGCTGCCGCAGTGGGTGCACCGCGTCCACACGGGCGCCGACGGCAAGCAGTACCTCCAGGTCGCCAACCGCCTCGAGGAGCAGATCTGATGGCGAGGGAGAGGGCCGCTCGGGTGGCGGGGAAGGCGAGCCGGGCCGGCCTGGGCGCGAGGCGGTGGTCCCGGGAGCGGCGTCGATGAGCGATCGCTTGGTGGGGACCGAGGTGCCCGGGACCTCGGCATCCGACTCGAACGGAGCCGCGCCACCCGAGGAGAAGGGCGACTTCATCGGCCTGGTCCCCGAGCCCGTGGTCGGACCCTTCCGGCGCAGCTGGGCGTGGTTCGACGACCGCACCGGCACCACCGGTCTGCTCCACAAGGGCCTCTACGAGGCCGTCCCCAGGCAGGGCGGCTGGGCCTACACCCTGGGCAGCGCCACCCTGGTGGTGATC
>DNAU01000220.1 GCA_003491925.1 Chloroflexota bacterium | reverse complement strand
ATGTTCCACGTCAATGCCTGGGGGATGCCGTATGCCGGGGTCGCCACCGGGGCCAAGCAGGCGTTCCTCGCCGGCCCGCTCGACCCCCGCTCCCTCGTGGACGTCCTCTTCGAGGAGCAGGTGACCGTCGCTGCCGGGGTGCCCACCGTGTGGCTGGCGGTGGCCGACGAGCTGGCCAGGCGGGGCAGCCGGCCGCCCGCGCTTCGCCACATCGTGGTCGGCGGGGCTCAGCCGCCCGGGTCGCTCATCGAGCGCTACCGCCGTGACTTCGACATCCCCATCGTGCAAGCGTGGGGGATGACCGAGACCTCTCCGCTCGCCAGCGTCGCCTGGCCCAAGCATGAGATGCGGGACTGGGACGATCAGAGGCTGGCCACCGCGGTCAGCGCCCAGGCGGGTCTCCCCGTCCCCGGCATCAGCGTGAGCATCCGCGATTCCGCGGGAGCCGAGCTGCCCTTCGACGGCAGGACCATGGGCGAGCTGTGGGTACGCGGCCCCTGGGTCATCGACAGCTACTGGAAGGGCGCGGGCCGCGAGCAGTTCACCGCCGACGGCTGGTTCAGGACCGGGGACATAGCGGTGGGGTCGCCGGACGGCTACTTCGTGATCGCAGATCGGATTAAGGACCTCATCAAATCCGGGGGCGAGTGGATCTCCTCGGTGGACCTGGAAGCCGACATCATGGCCATGGCGGAGGTTGCCGAGGCCGTCGTGGTGGCCATGCCCGACCCGCGGTGGCAGGAGCGCCCGCTCGCCTTCATCGTCGCGAAGCAGGCGAGCACGGTGACGCTGGAGCAGGTGCGCCGGCACCTGGAGGAGCGGGGATGGCAGCGATGGCAGCTCCCCGACCGCATCCAGATCATCGACGCCATTCCCCGCACCAGCGTCGGCAAGTTCGACAAGAAGCAGCTCCGGGCCCGGATGGGGACCGACCCGGCAGCACCCGATCCGCCCGCATGAGCCCGAGCCCCGACACCATCGAGACCGCGACCTCCACCGTGCCCGTGGCCGGGGGTGAGCTCCTCCTCACCCGCTTCGGGTCGGGGCCGCGGACGGTCCTCGGCATTCACGGCATCACCGCCAACGCCATGTCGCTGCGCGCGGTGGCGCGCCGGCTCGGGCCCGACTTCACCCTGGTGGCGCCCGACCTGCGCGGCCGGGGCGGCTCCGCGGACCTCCCCGGGCCCCATGGGATGCGCGCCCACGCAGCCGACTGTGCGGCTGTGATCCACGCTCTCGGCTCCCAGCCCATGGCGGTCCTGGGCGAGTCGATGGGAGCCTATGTGGGGGTGGTCCTCGCCGCCCAGCATCCCCTGCTGGTGCGCAGGCTGGTCCTCGCCGATGGCGGGCTGCCCCTGCCGCAGCCGCCCGGCTTCATGCCGGGGGCCGATCCAGCGCCGGTGGTGGAGATGGTGCTGGGCCCGGCCGTCGCCCGGCTGTCCAGGGTGTTCACCTCGCGCCGTGCCTATCTCGACTTCTGGCGAGACCACCCCGCCCTCGCGGAGGACTGGAACCAAGACGTCGAGGCGTACCTCGACCACGACCTCGAAGCCTGTGAGGGTGGCTTCAGGAGTCGGGTCAGCGAGGCCGCGGTGCGGGCAGACGCCGCCGAGCAGCTCACCGATCCGGACCTCTTCACCCAGGCGCTGCAGAGCATCAGCTGCCCCATCACCCTGGTCACGGCCCCCCGCAACCTGTTGAACCAGCCAGTGCCTCTCCTCAGCGAAGCCGTCATCGCCGAATGGCGGGCGAGGCTGCCCAATCTCACCGTGGAGATGGTGCCGGACGTCAACCACTACACCCTCATGATGGGAAGCCAGGGTCCGGCGATCCTGGCGGCGCGGCTGGCGGCACGATGAGGACCTCACCATGACCGATGTCACGAGCGCGGAGTCCCGCAACGTCGCAGAGGCGGCTCGCGAGAAGGAGTGGAAGCTGCCCAGCTTCGCCAAGGAGCTTTTCCTGGGCAGCTTCCGGCTCGACCTCATCTCGCCGCAGCCACCCCTGGACCCCCAGATGGTGGCGCGCGGTGAGGCCTTCCTGGCCAGGATGCGTGCCTTTCTGGAGGCCAGCGTGGATCCCGCCCAGATCGAGCGTGAGGCCAGGATCCCGACCGAGGTGATCGACGGCCTCAAGGAGCTCGGTGCCCTCGGCATGACGGTCCCGGAGGGATACGGAGGGCTGGGGCTCTCCCAGGTGTACTACAACCGCGTCCTCAGCCTGGTCGGCAGCTGGCACCCCGCCCTCTCAGCGTTGCTCTCGGCGCACCAGTCGATCGGGGTCGGGAAGCCGCTGCTGCTCTTCGGCACCGAGGAGCAGAAGAGCACCTGGCTCCCGCGCGTCGCCCACGATCACATCTCAGCCTTCCTGCTCACGGAGCCGGACGTCGGTTCCGACCCCGCCCGCCTGCGCACGGCCGCCGTACCCACCGAGGACGGCAAGGGCTACCGGATCGACGGCGTGAAGCTGTGGGCGACCAACGGCACCATCGCCGACGTGGCGGTGGTGATGGCCAGGGTGCCCACGGGTGAGGGGCACCATGGCGGGATCACCGCCTTCATCGTGCCCTACCACGATCCTGGGGTGACCGTCGAGCACGCCAACCGGTTCATGGGCCTGCGGGGGATCGAGAACTCCCAGACCCGGTTCACCAACGTCTTCGTCCCCAAGGAGAACGTCATCGGAGGCGAGGGTCGCGGGCTCCGTGTGGCGCTCAGCGCTCTCAACACCGGCCGGCTCTCGCTTCCCGGGATCCAGGTGGGTACCGCCAAGTGGGCTACCAAGATCGCCCGCGAGTTCGCCAGCCAGCGGGTGCAGTGGGGTAAGCCGGTTGGCCAGCACGACGAGGTGGCCCAGATGGTCGCCCTCATCGCCGCCAGCGCCTTCGGTCTGGAGGCGATGGTCGACGTGAGCAGCAGGCTCGCCGACGAGGAGCGCAACGACGTCCGCATCGAGGCCGCGCTGACCAAGCTCTACGTGGCGGAGTTGTGCTGGAAGGTCATCGACACGCTGGTTCAGGTCTGTGGCGGCCGAGGCTACGAGACCGCGGACTCGCAGCAGGAGCGAGGTGAGCGGCCGCTCACGGTCGAGCAGGTCCTGCGCGACTCGCGGATCTTTCGGATTTTCGAGGGCACCTCCCAGGTGATGCACCTCGCGGTGGCCCGGGAGGCCGTGGACCAGCACCTGCAGGTCGCCGGCAAGCTGATCGCCCCCGACGCAGCCACGGGGGAGAAGGCGAGGGCCGCTGCTCGCGCCACCCGCTTCTACGGGCGCTGGCTGCCTCGATTGGAGTTCGGCAAGAGCCAGGTCCCCGGCGCGTACGCTGAGCACGGGCGTCTCGCTCCCCACCTCAGGTTCGTCGAGCGGAGCTCGCGGAGACTGGCCCGCTCCACCTTCTATGGCATGGCGCGCTGGCAGGGCGGGCTGGAGCAGAGAGGAGCCTTCCTCGGTCGCATCGTCGACATCGGCGCCGAGCTGTTCGCCATCTCGGCCGCCGTGGTCCACGCCGAGACCCTCGCCGCTGAAGCTCCCGACCGCGCCGGAGCGGTCGTAGAGATCGCCGATCTCTTCTGCCGCCAGGCCAGCCACCGCGCCGTCGCTCTCTTCGACGCGCTCTGGTCGAACGACGACACCGCCAACCACGCCGTCGCGTTGCACGTGCTCGCGGGACGCCACCTCTGGTTGGAGGAGGGCGTCATGGATCCCAGCGACACCGCCCCCACTCCGAAGCTGCCCGGCGACGACGGTCAGGCCCCGGACGGGGGAGAGGCGTCGCCTCCGAGTGCCCCCACGATTCCGGCCTCGGGAGCGGCGCACTGACAGACGTTTTCCGAGGAGAGAACCGTGGACCTGAAGGGAAAGGTGGCCGTGGTGACCGGGAGCGGGAGGGGTTTGGGGAGGGCCTACGCCAGGGCGCTGGCCGCAGCCGGCGCGGCGGTGGTGGTCAACGACGTGGACCGTGACGCCGCGGAGGCCACCGCCCGAGGGATGACGGAGGAGGGTGGCAAGGCGGTGAGCTGCGTCTGCGCAGTCGGCAGCACGGAGGCGGCGGACCAACTGGTCCGCGCCGCGGTGGACGGCTTCGGTCGCCTCGACGTCATGGTGACCAACGCCGGCATCCTCCGCGACCGGACCCTGCTCAAGATGGAGGACGCCGACTTCGACGCGGTCATCGAGACCCACCTGCGCGGCACCTTCACCTGCGGGCGGGCCGCGGCCCGGCAGATGCGCGACCAGGGCCAGGGCGGTCGGATCGTCCTGGTGTCGTCGATCGCGGGACAGCTGGGCAACTTCGGCCAGACCAACTACGCCGCGGCCAAGGCGGGGATCGCCGCCATGGCCCGCACCTGGGCCCTGGAGCTGGCCCGGTCCAACATCGCGGTCAACGCGGTGGTGCCCAACGCGCTCACCCGGATGGTGGCGACCGTCCCCGTGATGGGCGCGCTGGCGGAGGCGGCGGAGAGGGGTGAGCCCCTGCCTCCCACCGCCCGCCAGCAGATGGGGCTTGGGACCCCCGAGGACGTCGCCCCCCTGGTCGTCTTCCTCGCCTCCGACGCGGCCGCGGGGATCACCGGCCAGGCGATCGGGCTGGGGGGCGACAAGCTCTCGCTCTGGGGGCATCCCCACGAGGTCGCGGTGGCGTACCGCGAGGGAGGATGGTCCGCGGAGGGGATCGCCGAGATCTGGGCGACGTCCGTGGGACAGCGGCTCGAGCCCTACGGCGTCCCCTTCCTCGGCGGGGTCGCCGGCGGCTGAGGGGTCAGCTGAGCCTCTCCACGATCATCGCCATCCCCATCCCGCCCCCCACGCACATGGTCTCCAGGCCGATCG
>DNAU01000105.1 GCA_003491925.1 Chloroflexota bacterium | reverse complement strand
TGCTCGACTGCGGACTCTTTCATATCTTTGACGACGATGACCGTGTCCGGTACGTCGACAGCCTTCGGGCCGTTCTTCCGCCAGGCGGCCGCCTTTACATGCTCTGCTTCAGCGACCGCCAGCCGGGCGACTGGGGACCCAGGCGGATTACCCAGCACGAGATCAAGGCCAGCTTCCGTGATGGGTGGCAGGTGGATTCGATCGAAGCCCGCACGATCGGCACCCTCAACCTCGACCCACCCGGCGCACTCGCCTGGCGAGTGTCCATCAGCCGAACCTGACGGGCGGCCTGGGTTGGCGACGCCGACTCGGTCACGCTTCCGAGCCGTGCCAAGGCCCTCTGATGGGGTCCGGTCACCTCGACGGGTGCCGTCAGCTCGTCTCCGACCTGGGGTGCTGAGATGAACTGGCAGCGTCAGAGCCTCTTCATAGATGACATTTAGAGACGCTGGCCCACCCCAGAGTTGTCACGTCACCCCGAAGGGGCGCGACGGGGCGGGTGCCGGTTACAGCTCGAGCACGGTCACGGGCCCGAGCACTGAGAGGTCGACCGACCGATCGCTGAGGCCGAGGTCAGGCACGAGATTGGTCACCGGATCGAAGGTGAACGTCAGGTAGTCACCCTGCGGCGGGGGAGCGCCGGTGGGCGGGAAGCGTCGAGAAGCGTGAAGTGGCCCTGGATCTCGACCAGATACACGCGCTCGTTGGAGACCATGCCTGCGCCGAGGAGAGCCTCCGCCTGCTGTCTCGTGGACAGAACCACTTCGGCGGAGTTGGCGCCACCATCGCCGGCCCCTGCAGCCTCCTGGAGGGCGACGGCGGCGAGCGCCGGGAGTGTGACGTTCGCTGCGGGGGTCGATGAAGCGGCCACCATGGAGCCGGAGACGACCAGGGCGGCCAGCAACGCCAGCGAACTCGGCAAGGTGCTGTGGGGGCGGCGCCTTCTCATCAGCTCTCGGTGACGTCGACGGGCTGAGCCTGTACGTTGATCACGACCCGCGCACCGAGCGGCGCGGCGAGGACGGTGGTGAGCTGGGTCAGCACCGCCAGGGCGGGACAGGCCTGATCGCTCGGCGCAGGATTCGGCTGCACGACGACGCCGATGGCGACCGCGGTGTCAGAGGACGCCACCTCGAGGCTGTAGCGGGCGTCGCACGGGCCGGAGCCGGACGGGGCTCCGCCCGTGTCCACGGTGAGGGTCCGCTGGTCCGAGCCAAGCTCGGCCTGATAGAACATGCTCAGCCGGGACTGGGTGATCAGCGGGGCGGGTATCGGGTAGGTGCTCGCCGGGGCCACCGCCAGCACCGCCTGAGAGCCGGTTACTCCACCGCCAAACGTGAACACCCAGGCCGGAAGCTGGAGTGGGCCCCGGTCGGAGTCGAAGCTGGCCGCGCCCAGCGTGACCGAGGTGGTCTGGATCCGCGTTGCGGTCAGCGACTGACCGTTGCCGGCGCTCAGCTCGCGGAAGGCCTGCCCGGCGGTGATCAGCCGGTAACCGTCGGCCTCGGTTGGTGTCGAGGGCAGGGTGGGCGGCGGGTCGATCGCCCCCTCCCCGAAGGCGAGCTTCTGGTCGTTGCTGGAGACGCCGAACGAGGCGGATCCGACGATCTGGTCGTCCCCGTCGGGCAGCACCAGGGGCCGTGGCGAGGCGTTGACCGGGAAGTTCACCCAGGCGGTGAGTGCCCCCTGGAGCATGGCCTGGTCGGTCAATGTCGGGGGTGTTCCAGGCGACGTACTCGTCGGCAGGGCCGTCCCCGCCGAGGTCCCCACCGTGCCGCATCCGGCCAGCACAATGGCCACTGCGGCAAGGGAAACCCCCGACCTGCGGGTGAGGCGCACGTCCCATCAACGCGCCGGCCGAGGCGGATGTTCCAGCCCTTCGGCCCGGTGTGCTGTCACGGCCACTGGAGCGAACCGTTCACACAGACCGTTCAGCCGTCCCGGCCCACCACCGCAGGCCCCGGGAGCGCGGAGAGCTGACGATCAGCAGCTCAGTCCCAGAGGGTCTTGTCGGGGGCGAAGGCGCGGAGGCGGCGATCCTTGGTGACCAGCTGACATCCGAGGGAGAGGGCGGTCGCGTAGATGATGCGGTCAGCAGGGTCTCCGGGAAACGTCTCGCCCAGCCGGCCGGCAGCCACCGCCACCTCCGGGTCGAGGGGGACGGCCGTGACCCGCGGCTCCGCGTCCAGGCCATGTGAGACCCAGGCACGGGCATCTCGATCCAGGGCGATCCGGCCGAGGCGCACCAGCGTGGCCAACTCCCAGCAACTGATGGTGGCGAGCATGGCCCGCTCACCATCGATGGCCGCGCGGGCCGCGGGCGAGAGCCGGTCAGGATCGGAGCGGAACCAGATCCAGGCGTGGGTGTCGAGGACGATCACCCTGCACCGGGCTCCGCGTCCCAGCGCTCCCCGGTCGGCTCGAGGAGCTCATCCTCGCCGACGAGGAACGTGACACTGCCGAGCAGGGTGGCTGGCTCCTCCATCGGTACCAGGCGGGCCACAGGCCGGTTGCGCTTGGTGATGATGACGGCCTCGCCCCGCGACGCCACCTCGTCCACGATTCCGAGCGCCTTGGCCTTGAGGGTGCTGACAGAGACGGAGCGGGCCATTTGGAAAATTATACCATAGTCACATGATCATGGTCATCTGTCGGTGCGGGGGTGGCAACTCGGCGAAGGGCGCGCTTGACATCATCTACTGAATTGTGTAACTATGCCTGACAAGTCGTTCTGCACAGGACATGAGAAGCTCAGCAATCCCCGCATGGGCCGTCGGTGCCCCTCGACCGGCGGCCCTCCACTTTCCACCCCCCGACGCAGGAACGAGACTGCATCCGAGACCGCGTCTAAGAGCCTGCACCAATAGCGT
>DNAU01000029.1 GCA_003491925.1 Chloroflexota bacterium | reverse complement strand
GCATCCGCCGGGCTTCGTCCAGCTCCGGGCCGCCACCACCCTCGCCGGACTGGGTGCCCGCCAGCTGCCGAGCGCGGGCGAGCTCGGCGCGAACCTGGCGCAGCTCGGCGAGCAGGACCTCCTCGGCGGTCGGAGCCCTTCCAGGCTCGGGAGCGACCTCGGCGGCGTACAGGTCTGAGCGCCGTTCCCCGGAAGCGGCGAGGATGACACGGTTGGGCGGCACGGTCCCGCGCACCCCGCACTGCCAGCGGCTGTTCTCACCCGTCTTGTAGTAGACGGGCGCCCAGGTCGCGGTGTCGACCGGTCTGATGTCGATGAGTCCGGCGCGCTCGAAGAGGCGGGTTAGCGACTCGATGTCGTGGCACCAGCGGTGGTGACTGGGCTGGACATACGAGTAGACGAACGAATCGTTGAGGATGACGTTGTCCACCTCGCCGTCCAGGTACGCGCGGAAGATCGCGCGCATGTCCGGGGTCACCGCGGACACCGTGGTCCCGGCCGCCAGCCGCTCCGCCACGGTTATCAGGAGCACCACCGCGTCATCCAGGGTGAGGTGCTCGATGAGGTGCCCCATGTACACCTCGCTGATGCTCTCCGCGTGCTCCCGGATGAACTCGACGGCGTCGCCGTGCACGTCGGCGCGCACATCGGGATCGCTGTCGACGTTGACCCAGCCATCGAGGTACAGCGGCCCGCAGCCGAGGTTGACCCTCACCGCCTGGCCGCCGCCACGCGCGTCGAAGCTCCGAGCCACCTCATCGGCCTATTCTGACCTGTCCGATCGGGGGGGCGCTGAACCCCTGCCTCCGGGTCGGGGGTCATGAGCGGCGTTCGTCAGCCGCTCCCGCACCGAACGGATAGTCCCGTCAAGCCCTCTCTCCGCCAGCTTGGTGACCTCGCGCGCCAGCGCGGCAGTGAGGCGCCTCCGCCGGGTACCGGCGGGCGCGGCTCGGCGCACCGCGGCACGGCACATGACCGCGACGCGGATCGCCGCGCTCGCCTGCAGCTCGCGATACTCGTCCACCACCGCGGACTGGGACTGGAGCCGGGCCTGGAGCTCCTCGAGCAGGCTGCCCGGGTCGGCGAGCCCGGGATCGCGCCGCCCGCCGTCCGCCGAGGGGTCGCGTGCCGTCCTGCCGGCCTGATCCCCGGGGGGGAGCGGTGGGAGGTCATCGATGCCCTTCCCAAAGATGAAGATGTACTCGTCGTCCTCGCCCGGGCGGGATGCAGCGAACTCCAGCAACTCCAGGGTGACACCCGCCTCGGCTCGCGCCGCCGCGATCACCTCGAGGAAGCCCTCTGGGCGCCACACGTGGAAATGGATGCTGTAGTCCATCCCCATCAGCTCCCGAACACGATCCGGGCCGGTGGGCACGCCGGCATCGATCATCCACTCGACGAGGGGCTCCGCGCGTTCCACCCACTCGGCGTAGTGCACCTCGCGGGTCGCGTCGGTGCCGGTCCGATACTCGCCAGCCACGTGATCGATCGGAGTCAGATCCCTGGCCCGGTCGAAGGTCAGGCGCGGATCGGGCAGCGCCACGTAGAGAATCCCCCCGGGTCGCAGCACACGCGCCATCTCCTGCAAGCCGCGGATCGGGTTCTCCAAGTGCTCCAAGAGGTGGTTGGCGATTACGAAGTCCTGCGAGCCGTCGCCGAAGCGCGAGAGGTCCTCGGCGTCGCCGATCAGGTCGACGGGGACCAGCGACTGGTCGCCCAGCTCCGGGTAGTGGCGCTTGAGATCCTCCGCATTGAAGCGGTCCACGTAGTGAACCGTCGCCGCGGGAGGTACGGCCAGAGGGTTGTGCAGAGCCCCGATCTCGATGCCGGAACCTTGCAGCCATCGGGCGGCGTGGCTCCGTTTGGCGGTGACCTTCACGGGCGCTTGATTCTACCCTTCGCCCCTCGTGTCAACCGGAGCGCCATCTCTCCGAGGCAGTGCCAGCGCCGGCCCTGCGAGCAGATCCGTTCGCCGGGAGCGCCGGGAGGCACGCGGCGCATGATGGCCAGAACGCCCTCGGACCCCACCATGAGGGAAGGGTCAGGGCTGGAACCAACCGGCCACGTCAACGATGGCGTTGATGCTGCCCAGGTCGTTGAAGAGGTCCATCTCTCCCGCCGAGCTCCCCGTGCTTGCCAGCTGGACGATGCACAGGTTGGGGGTGTTCTGCTGCGGGCTGACGTTCAGGTCGCTGGCATTGGGTAGCGCGACATTGGCCGGGTAGAGGGTGAAGTAGGTGAAGGCGCTCCCCGACACCGCGGTGACGTTGGCGATCACCGCCACCGGCGGCGAGCTGCCGCCCGCGGGGGGCGGGCCGTCCACCCCCGCCACCGGAATCCTCAGGGTCCCACCCGGTCCGAGGGTGTCGCCGGAGCACTCGGTGGAGTACCCGACGCTGGCTACGCTGCGCGTGTCGCAGATGCGGGTGGGTGAGATCGCGTAGAACTCCGCGCCTTGGCTACTCTCGCTCCCGGTCCCGAACCAGCCATTGACATCGAGGATGAAGTTGATGGTGCCCAGGGAGTTGTAGACGCAGACGCCCTGGTCCGGTCCTAGGGGCACGATCACCCGGTTGGGGAGATTGGTCTGCGGGTTCACGTTGACGTTGGAGAACTGGGGCGTCCCGCTCGGACAGGTGCCACCGACTCCGGCGGGCTCCACTGCCATATAGGTGAGCGAGGTCCCCGAGACCGCGGTCAGATTGAGGGCCACCGCCGCCGCGTCCGTGGTCGGCACCGAGGTGCAGGTGGGGTCGCCGCTGGGGCAGCCACTGACCACCACCTTGGTCCACTGGCCGGGGCCCAGGGGGCTGCCCGAGCAAGCGGTGCCCGTCCCCGAGCGGCTGTCGCAGATCCGGAGCGGGGAGATGGGGTGGAAGAGCCCGGGGATCGACGAGGAGCCGGAGGGTCCGGCGAAGTACCCCTGCACGTCGACCGCGATGTTGATCGAGCCGAGCGAGTTGTAGATGCTCACCTGGCCGTCCGTCCCCAGTGCGACCACCACCAGGTTGGCCTGGTTGCTCGCCGCGTCGACGTTGAGGTTGGAGGCGGTGGGCACCGCCGAGCCGGCCGGGTACACCGTCAGGAAGGTGCCGGCGGTGCCGCTGATGGCGGTGACGTTGAGCACTACCGACTGAGCGTCGCTGGGCACCGACTCGCTGTCCACAGTGACCCCGGTTACCGGGAAGGTCATGGTCTGGCCCTGCCCCAGCGGGTCGTCGCTCGAGCACTCGGTCGAGTACCCGGTGACGGCGGAGCTGCGCGTGTCGCAGATCCGGAAGGGTTGCAACGCGGTGTACGCCGTCGCAGTCGGGTAGGTAAACGACGAGCTCTGGATTCCGGAGCCGAGGACACTCGACCCGTCGACCGGGACCGTGCCGCTGCCCGCCGGAACGACGACCGTCGCCTGCGTGGCATTCGCGGACACCACCTGCGCGGGGGTCCCCCCGAAAGAGATGGTCGCGTGCTCCAGTCCCAATCCGAACACGGTCACCTCGGTCCCCGGCAGCCCCATGGACGGCTGGATCGAGGTGATCTCAGGACAGGACAGCCCGGCCGCCCGGGGTGAGCCGAGACCGGTCGCACCGTCATACCCCGATGTTGCCGGGTACTCGCCGCCGTTCGACCCGGTCATGTCGTTGTTGCCGCTCGTGACGTCGGTCAACGCAGTTCCGTAGGCGCCCTCCGCGGCGAGCCCGTACAACGCCGGGGTCCACAGCCCGCTGGACGTTGTGCAGCCGTCGTTTCTGTCGGCCACCAGGCCTGCCACCAGCGGCGCTGCGAAACTGGTCCCTCCCCCCGCGGCCCAGCTGCCGTCGGCATAGACGACCATGCCGACGCCGGCGTTCGCGGAGATGTCCGGCACCTCCCGGCAGGACGGGCCGCAGGGTGGGAGTGAGCCCGTCCACTCCAGGACCCCGGGCTGCCAGTTCGGCCTCTGAATGTAGATCGACATCCCTCCACCGCCGGCGGCCATGCCGCCATCGTCCACTGCGCAGGGGAGGCTCTCGTCGGTCTGGCAGAAGTTCCACGTGACCTCATCCGACGGCGAGAACAGCTCTGTGCCACCCACGGTGGTCACATCCTCGTCCGATGCGGGATAGTCGACCTCCAGCGACGTCGAGCCGTTCTGAGCAAAGCAGCCCTCGGACCCCGAGTCGCCGGCGGCTGCCACCACGGTCTGCCCCTGCGCCGCCGCCTCCTCGAACAGCGTCGGGAACGAAGAGAGATCGCCATCCTCGGAAGCGAGTGGCTCGCACTCGCCCCAGCTGGTCGAGATCACCTGGGCGGCGTCCGCATGCACGATGGCGTACCAGGTGTCGTACGCGCCCGTGTCCGTGTCGTTTGGTCCCTCGTAGGAGATGATCGATGCGCCGGGAGCCTGGGTGGCGGCCTGCTCGATGTCGAGGTCAGCCTCGGCGGTGCCGCCGCCCCCGACCGCCCCGCCCCCTCCATCCACGGGCACCGTGCTGACCGAGTCAGTGAGGCCGAAACAGCTCTCGTAGGTCTCCACGTCGGTGACCGAGTGCGAGGCCAGCTCGTAGAGGCCGATGGTCTCTCCGTGACCGTTCTGACCGTCGACCAGCAGCGTACCGATCCCGTAGGCGGCGCCCAGCTCGTCCAGCGTGTAGTAGTCACCGGATGGCGTGGTGGCCGCCCTCACCGCCGCCGCGCATGGGGTCAGGCCATCCGCTTCTGGCTGCGGTGAGATGCCGCCCGAGACCGCAGGAGCCGGCGTGCTCAGCGGCACGAACTGGGTGAGCGTGTTCAGACCGAGAATCGCGGATATCTGGCCTCCCGCGAGCGACTCGGGAACCAGTGGCGTCTGCTGGGCCAGGTAGCCGTCGGCGCCCGATCGAGCACGATACCGTTCGAACGACGTGCCCAAGGCCGTGGCAACGTCCTGTTCTGAAGCCGAGATGTCAACGGCGAAGCCCGCGAGTGAGGTGGACATCAAGCCGGCTCCGTGCAGCCATGAGTCGACAGCGGAGACACTCGCTGGCGATGGCCCGAAGTCCGCAAGGAACTCTGCCGAGCTGAGCCAGTCGTGAAAGAGTGGCGACTGCGGGTTGTACAGATCCTGCAGAAGTGCCTGCAGCGCGCCCTGGTTCGACGGCGGGAGTACGACCCTGAGGTCGATCGTCTGCGACGCGGGCAGGGGTCCGAGCACGCTCGCCCCGGGCGGTGCGGCTCCAGGAGCAAGGTGCTCGGGACGGACCCACGACCCTCCCGCCGCAGAGACGCCCGCCCCGAATCCAATCAGCACGCACGCCACGGCGACGAGGACCGCGACTCCACGGCCGACCGGACCTCCTGTCATCGTGATTGCGCCTTTTCGCATCACGGGGCGAGTGTAGCGACCCAGCCTTCCAAGAGATCGGGAAGCTGTTACAAAGCGCGGGCGCTCTCACCCCGGCTCCGGCTCTGCTCCGGCCCGAGGCATCCATCCTCGATGCTGCGAGGCAGAGGAGCGGGGTCTCAATCGGCGCGTCGCCCGCCTCTACCCCAGCTCGAGGCGCTCGATGCGGCCCTCGCGGCAGTCGACCGTCGCGTTCAGGTGATGGCTCAGTGGCCCGGCGGGCACCGGCGCCAGGGACGGCCCCCAGACCACCCCGTCGTCGGCGACCTCCAGCTCGACGTCGACCTCGTCGGGCGTCTCCTCCCGCCAGTAGGCGGCGGTGACGCAGCGCTCGCCGGCGTCCTCCAGGGACGAGGCGGCGCGGCCGATCAGGTGGTAGGTCTCGGGATCGCCGCGGACTGCATCCAGGGCGTCGCCGTCCAGGTAGTCGAGGCGGGGCTGCTGGACGGCGTCGAGCTGGGCCAGGTCGCCGAGCAGGCGGCTGAGCAGCTCCGATAGCCGGGTGGTCTCCGAAGCCCGGACCGCCGCATCCTTGCTCCAGCCCGAGCCCCGAGCCGGTTCCACATGGATGAAGGTCATCTCTCTTATCTCTTCTCCCCTCCGTGCGCCGCCACGGCAGCGCCCCGGACGATGCATGATAGCCGAGTTCGGCGTGATTCGCACTCCGGCTGGGTCGCCGTGTGCGCTCCCAGAAGACGTCCGTCCTGAGGGTGGCGCGACCTCTTCCTCCCAGGGAGGGTCCGGCACCTCGAGCGGTCAGAATGGCGGCCTGTGCGGGTTCCCCGACCGGCTCGATCCGCCGGTGCCCCGATCCTGAGAGGGGTGCGCCGGCCTGCCGTCGCCGTCGCCGGCTCGGTGGCCCTCTTCGCGCTGCTGGCGCTCGCCATCGGGCGCCTCAGCCAGCAGGTGCCCCTCAACTCCGACCAGGCGAGCTCGGTGCTCGAGGGCTGGGCGATGGCTCACGGCAACCCGCTGCTGAGCGGGTGGACGCTCCCCTCCGACGGCTTCTTCACCGACAAGCTCCCCCTGCTGGCGCTCCTGGAGAGGTTCCAGGGGCTCACCCCCGAGGTCGTGTACGAGGTCTCCGGGCTGCTCGGCGCGGGGGTGGTGGTGGCCGGGATCTGGCTGGCCGGTGGCCGGCTCCACGGCCGGACCCGCGTGCTGGCCATGCTGGTCACCGGCGTCCTGCTTGCCTCCCAGGCCCTGCTCATCCCGGGGGTCGAGGGGTCGTTCCCGGGTGGGGCGATGCTGCCCGCCGGTTCCGACCACGCCGCCACCCTCCTGCTCCTCCTGGTGGCTTGCCTGGCCCTCCAGCGCTGGACGCGGTCGTGGATCGGGCCGGCCGTCGCCTGGGTGGCGCTGACGGCGGCGTCGATCGGCGACCCGCTCGCGGCGGTGGTAGGGGGAGGGGCGCTCACGGTGGTGGGCGCGGTCGGGCTGGCCACCCGGCGGCGTGCGGCCGCCGATCGCGAAGGTCCCGGTCTGGACGCGGCGCTGGTCGTCATCGGTGTCACCTCGGCCATTGCGGTCCCGATCGCGTGGTGGTCGATCCGCCGCCTGGGCGGCTTCACCGCCGCGCCCCTCCTCGGCGGTGGGTACGGGCTGCCCGCCCCGGTCTCCTCGCTCGGCCACAACCTCTCGGTGGGCGGTCGGGCTCTCCTCACCGTCTTCGGCGCCGACGT
>DNAU01000315.1:7418-7611 GCA_003491925.1 Chloroflexota bacterium | reverse complement strand
TCCGCCACGCCGCCAGCGCGGTGCAGAAGAAGACCACCGCCACCATGGTCACGAGCGCCAGTCCGAGCCCGTCCGCGTCGAGGTGGTAGCTCGAGGTGATCGGGAACGAGGCCAGCCAGTTGTGCTGCTCCACCAGGTCGCCGCCGGGACGACCCCCGGTGCCCACGGAGACGTCGGCGATCTGGCTCTCCAG
>DNAU01000315.1:7061-7356 GCA_003491925.1 Chloroflexota bacterium | reverse complement strand
ACGTCGGCGATCTGGCTCTCCAGCGCCCAGATGGCGAAGAAGAGGGCGGCGGAGGCACCCGAGGTGCCCAGCGACTTGATCCGAGCGCGCTGCTCCCGGGTCTGGTCGGGCAGGAACAGCACCACCAGGGCGAAGACCAGAGCGCTCCACACCAGGGCGGTGAAGACGAGGGTCGGAAAGCTCACGCCGGTGGTCGCGGTCTGGGCGAGGAAGCTCATGTGGTGTGCACCGGGAGATGACCACCGGCCGCCAGGACGCTGGCGCCGACGAGCAGCAGCACGAGGACCAGGGCCAC
>DNAU01000315.1:0-7002 GCA_003491925.1 Chloroflexota bacterium | reverse complement strand
GCAGCACGAGGACCAGGGCCACCCCGAGCCCGATCCGCAGCCTCCGCACCCGCACCCGGTTCAGCGACCAGGCGACGGTCTCCACCCCCTCACCGGGGGAGTCGTAGAGCGGCTCGACCAGCCCGTGGTCGAGCGCCACCACCTCACCCGCCAGGGTGTCGCCGGCCCGCGCACCGAGGCGGGCCGCCCGCATCACCACCGCCGGCGCCGCCGCGGCGGCCGCCGGGATCCGGAGCCGGCTCCAGAGGCGTGCCCCCCCGAGCCGCGCGACCGCCACCCCACCCGCGCCCCCCACCAGCAGAGCCGCCGCCGCGACACCCAGGGCCACCCCGCTCAGGGGAAGCGCCTGGTGGCTGGTCCCGAAGTAGATCCAGCGGCTGAAGGTGAGCGCCGGCACCCGCCCCTTGCCATGGCCGATGCCGGCGATGCCGGGGAGGCCGATCAGCACGGCCACCACGGTGGCGGCGGCTGACCACGCCTGGAGCGCCCGGAGCCGCGGCTCGGCCTCGGCGAGCCTCTCCGCCACGAAGCCGCGGTGGGCCACCGGCGTTCCGGCGCAGACCTTGGCGACCAGGCGGACGGCGTAGAGGGCGGTCAGCACCATGGCGGCGATGGCCAGCACGGCGACCAGATCCCGGACCCAGGCGGTCATGTGGCCGCCGTTCGGGAAGTGGTTCAGGAAGACGGTGGAGACGAGGTCGTAGCCGACCAGGTCGAGGCCGCCGGCGGCCACCGCCCAGAGGCCGAGGCTGAGGCTGGTGCGGCGCATCCGGCGCCAGGCCCCGCCCATGGAGGCGATCTCCCGGGTGCGGTAGGCGCGGGCGAGGCTGCCCGCCGTGACCAGCAGCAGCAGGCTGAGGGGCGCGCTGACGAAGGCGATGAGCAGACCGTCGCTGTAGCCTCCGGCGCCGAGGGCGGTGATGGCAAGGGCCATCTGTGCGGACGCGGAGAGCAACGCCAGCCGGTAGATGTCCCTCGAGCCGAGGCAGGCGGTGCTCAGGCAGACCGCGGTGACGGCCCCGACCACCGCCAGGACGCTCAGAGCATGAGCGGTGACCATCAGCAGGTCGTAGACCCGGGCGAGCAGCACCACCCCGCCGAGCAGGGAGATCGAGATGGCGCCGAGCACCGGCACCGGGGCCTCACGAAGTCCGGTCAGCCATCCGGTGAACGGGAGCTGGGCCGCCCTCACCAGCGCGGCGACCACCAGCAGGCCGCTGAAGATCGCCAGGCTGCGGTAGCCGAGGCCGGCGACCGTCGAGTGGGCGGCGGCCTGCCAGGCGGGGTCGAGGAGCCGGAAATCGGTGATGTCGAAGGCCCCGCCGGACGGGACCGTCTCGAGCCCGATGAAAAAGCCGAGCTTGTCGACCACGAAGGCCATCACCAGCAGGAGGATGACGTCGGCCCCCGCGAGCACCGTGAAGGCGCGCCGGGCGACCGTCCCGGTGCCGGGCCGGTGCCACCAGTGGAGGGCCAGCACCAGGGTCGTCGCGGTCACGACCCCCAGCGCCAGCCACAGCTGGAAGAGGCCGGGGGCGGCGACGACCGCGATCATCGCCGCGGCGAGGAGCGACGACGCCCAGAAGAAGCGGCGGTAGCCGGTGTCACGGTCCAGCATCGCGCTGCCGAGCCCCTGGGCGACGAGGGCGAGGAAGGGGATGAGGACCATGAAGCTCGCGCTCAGGTTGTCGACCCGCATGCCGACCGCAACCTGGAACGTCGAGGGGAAGGTGGTGGTCTCGCTCGGGTCCGGGGTGAGCGAGAGGAAGTTGAGGGTCGAGAAGGCGGGGGTGACACTGGTGGTCTCGTGGGCCAGCCGGTAGCCGAGCACGATCAGGGCCATGACCAGCGCCGCACCCATGAAGCCCATGCAGACCTGGGCCGCCCGCCGCGGGGTCTCGGCGACGAAGGAGAACGCGCAGCCGCCCAGCGGGAGCAGCAGGATGGCCCAGGAGTAGGCGTACATCAGCGGGGGTCCGCCTCGACGTCGACGTACTCGTCGGTGTCCAGGCTCTCCCGTCGGCGTCGAAGGAGGGCGACCAGGGCGGCGCCGATGAGGATCTCGGCGGCGCAGACCACCAGGGCGGCGAGGGCGACGACCTCACCCTGGGGCGGCCCGAGGCTGCCACCGCGGACGGCGGTGAAGCCGGCGAACGCGATCACCGACGCGAGCAGGAGGACGGCCAGGCTCGTCAGCAGCCCGAAGGCGTCGCGCCGGCTCACCAGGCCGAAGGCCCCGATCGCGAACACGATGCCACTCAGAATGGCCACCTGGCCGGGCCCGATGCTCATCCGCCGCCTCCGGGGCTGGCCGCCTGGCGCTTGGCGCGGGCAGCGGCGCGATCCTCGCGCCGGCGGCGCATCCTCGCCTCCCGCTCAGAACGGGCCCGGCGACGCTCGACATGCTCGGCCTCGTCGGGGTCGGTCCGGCCGATCGTCAGCGCGACCAGCACGGCGGCGACGCCGACCACGACCAGCAGACCGGTGGTCACCGGCGCCTGGTGGTTGAGGACGCTGCTCAGCGCTGTCTCGATCCCGGCCTTGTGCCAGCCACTGCCGGCGGCGAGGGCGGCCCCATCGAGGACGACCAGCGCCAGCACTGCGACGCCCCCGGCGGACAGCCAGCGGCTGAGCGGGAGTGGCCTCAGCTGGGAGCCGAAGGCTCCCCTGCGGCCCATCTCCAGCACCGTCGCGAGGGCTGCCAGGAGGAGCACGACCTCCAGAAGGGCGAGCAGGTACTCATGGCCCACCACCAGGAAGATGCCGATCGAGACGGCCACCGCCACGGCCGCCACCGCCGACTGGCGCGCGCCCCGCAGCCCAACGGCGGCAGCGCAGCTCAGCACCACCAGGACCGCCGCGATGTAGAAGCCGGCGGCGCTCATGGGCGCCCGGCGCCGAAGGGCTCGCGCAGGAGCGGAGAGGTGGGACGGCGGCGGGGCCGGGACATCGCCGCGAGATTGTACCGGTGGGGACGGGCCCCCCCATTGATTCAGACAGAGTCGTCCTCGTCCAGGTCCCGCGGTGACGGCGGTTGCCAGCGCTGCTCGGGCGGCACCACCCGCTCGAGGAAGAGCACCAGGCTGAGCCCGAGGAGGGCGATGATCACGCCGGCGATGGTCACCGCATCAACGTAGAGCGGGACCAGGGGAATCTTGATCGAGAGGTCCCAGACGCTCCCCGGCCGCCCCGTCCCCGCCACCACGTTGCGCTCTCCCACCAGCCCGACCACGAACAGCGCGGCCCCCACCCCGATCACATGGAAGAGCGCGTTGCGGTGCCGGACCGCGATCCAGAAGCTGTACGCCGACACGGCGCAGCCGGCCAGCACGGCCAGCGAGGCGAGGACGATCTGATACCACGCGGGCCCCATCAGGCCGCCGCCTCCACCACTCCGCCGCCGAGGACCTCGTCGCCCCGGTAGAGCACCACCGCCTGGCCCGGGGAGACCTGCCCGGCCGGCTCCGGGAAGCGCAGCTCCACGGAGCCGTCGTCCGCGGCGACCACCTGGGCCGGATGGACCCGGCCGTGGGCTCGGAGCTGAGCCTCGACCTCGGTCCCGTCCTCCGGAGGGACGTCGCTCACCCACCGGCAGTCCCCAGCCGTCAGCCGGCTGCGCCGGAGCTCCGCTACGGGCCCGACCACCACCCGGTTGGCGGCGGCGTCGAGCTCCAGGACATAGAGGGGGATGGCGTCGGGACGGTCCGGCCTGATCCCCAGCCGGCCACGCTGCCCGACGGTGTAGAAGGGCAGGCCCCGGTGCTCGCCGAGCACCCGGCCGGCGCCATCCACGATCGGTCCCGGCCGGAACCGGCCGGCCAGCCGCCGGCTCAGCTCGCCGGCGAGATCGTCCCCGACGAAGCAGAGCTCCTGGGAGTCCGGCTTGGCGGCGGTGACCAGCCCGAGCGCGGCCGCCTCGGCGCGCACCTCGGACTTGCGCGCCACGTCGCCGAGAGGTAGGAGCGCGGCTCCGATCTGGGCCTGGTCGAGGCGGTGGAGGGTGTAGGACTGGTCCTTGCCCACCTCAGCGGCGCGGTGGAGGGTCCAGCTCTCCGCGCGCCGTCCGATCCGCGCGTAGTGGCCGGTGGCGACATGGGTCGCGCCGATGGCCCGGGCACGCGCGAGGAGCACACCGAACTTGACCCGCTGATTGCAGCGCACGCAGGGATTGGGCGTCCGGCCAGCCGCGTAGTCGTCCTCGAAGCCGGCGATGACCTCCGCGAAGAACTCGCTCTCGAGATTCCAGGTGAGGTGGCGGATCCCGAGTCGGTTGGCGACCCGCCGGGCGTCCTCGACCGCGTCGACGGAACAGCATCCCCGGTCGCGGACCTGCTCCCGGTCGCCCGGCCACATGGCCAGGGTCACCCCGAAGGTCTCGACGCCCCGGGCCACGCAGCGAGCCGCGGCCACGCTGCTGTCGACCCCACCGGACATCGCCACCGCCACCACGGCGTCGCCGGGGAGCAGGGCGAAGGGGTCGTCAGGCACGACCGCGGGAGCGGCCTCGCGGATGGCGACGGTCATCCCTGCAAGCCTACGCGGGTTCGGGGAGGGGTCTCGGCCACCGAGGGGATGCGGTCGAGGCCAGCCTCGCCCGCATCGAGAACACCGCCACCGCTTGACCGGTCCGTGCATCTCCCCCAAGGGCTCCCCGCCTCGCCCGATCCCGGCCGCCTCCGGCGTGCGCGGTCAGGCGACACTACCCCGCGGAGGCGTCCGCCCCGGCTCAGCCGCCGGCGACAGCCGGGACGATGGAGATGTCGTCACCCTCGGCGACCGGGGTGTCCAGGCCACCGCCGAACCGGATGTCGGCGTCGTTGACGTAGATGTTGATGAACTGGCGGAGCTTGCCTCCGTCGTCGTAGAGCCGGTCCCGGAATCCGGGGAACCGGACCTCGAGATCGGTCAGGGCCGCGGCGACGGTGCCGCCCTCGACCTCGACCTGGGAGTTGCCGGCGGTGAGCCGGCGCAACGAACCGGGGACGCGAACGTTGACTGGCATGGGCGGGAGTATACGGGCGGTGACCCCGCTTCCACGCTCCGGGCGCTCAGGGGGCGGGCGGCAGCTCCACCACCAGGGGGCTCCGCTCGGCGCGCGCCGGCGCCCCCGCCAGCAGGTCGTCGTAGCAGAGCTGGGACCACGACTCCATGCTGAGGTAGTAGCGGCGCATCGCCTCCAGGGTCATGGTCTCACCCTCGAGCTTGTGGGTCTCCCGCACCGCCACCGGGCCGGCGTCGGGCTCCACCAGGAAGACCAGACCGAGGTGAACCCGCCCCACCGGGGTGGAGTCCTCGTTGAGCAGGGCCACCAGCCGCGCGGTGGCCGGCGCCGGGCAGACGATCTCCTCCTGCCACTCGCGCATCAGCCCGCCCACCACGGGGTCGAACCGCTCCCCGTCGCCGGGGTTGACGTGCCCCCCCACCCCCAGCGAGTAGAGGTTGTGGAGCCGCCGCTCGCTGGAGTGACGCAGCCGCCGGGTGATCAGGTAGGTGTCGTCGTCGGGATGGTGGACGATGCAGTAGGGGATCACCTGCTGCTGGGAGGGGTCGTCCTCGACCAGGTGCCGGGGCCGGTACTCGCTGGCGGCGCGGATGGTGCGCAGCACCCGCTCGAGTCCCCGCGTGACCAGACCGTGCCAGACGTTGCCGGGGAAGATGGTCGTCCGGGGGATGCAGAGGACGTCCTCGTCCGCGTGCGCGTGCGCGACTCCGAGCGTGGCGGCAGGCGACGAGACGCTCATGCCCTCCTCCGTGTCGTGGGCCCCTGGTGCTCGCAACGGTACACCGTCCGGGGCATCGGGCACAGCCTCAGGGCTCGGCCCGGACCGGGTTGCGGAGGACCCCGATCCCCTCGATCTCGACCTCCACGACGTCCCCGTCCCGCAGCGGTCCAACCCCGGCCGGGGTCCCGGTGAAGATCGCGTCACCCGGCTCGAGGGTCATGCAGTCGCTGATGTAGGCGAGCAGCTCCCCGACGCCGACCACCATCTCGCGGCTGCTGGCCCGCTGACGGACCTCGCCATTGACCCGGGTGAGGATGCCGGCGTCCGACGGGTCGATGGCGGCCACCCGGGGCCCGAGGACGCAGAAGGTGTCGAACCCCTTGGCCCGGGTCCACTGCTCCTCGGCGGCCTGGATCTCCCGGGCGGTGACGTCGTTGCCGCAGGTGTAGCCGCGCACCCCCTCGAGGGCGGCCGCCGCGGAGGCGCGGCGGAGGCGGCTGCCGACGATGGCGACCAATTCACCCTCGTAGTCGACCCGGGAGAGGCCGGCGGGCAGCCGGGGAATCACGATGGCGTCGCCATCCCCGATCACCGACGACGGCGGCTTGAGGAAGAGGATCGGGTCGGGCGCGAGGGCGTGGCCCAGCTCGTCGGCGTGCTCGCGGTAGTTCCGCCCCACGCAGACGATCTTGCCGGGACGTTCCACGACGCCCATCCCTCCGGCAACCTCCGTGCTCAGCCGAGTCCCCGGATTGTTCCATCCGAAGGGCTGCCGGCGGAGCCGTGGCGGCCACGATGCCCGACCATTGAGGGATGCGCGTGCCCGAGGACCCGGCCCCACCCCGGCCCGCACCCCGCTCCAGCCGGCGCCGCCATGCCTGAGCTGCCCGAGGTCCAGGCGCTCGCCGAGAGCCTGGACCGCCGCCTGCGGGGACGGCGCATCGCCGGGCTGACGGTCGCGTCCGTCGCCGCCCTCAAGACGTACGACCCACCGGTGGCCGCGCTCGCCGGCCGCACGGTTGCGGGGGTGCGGCGCCATGGCAAGTTCCTCGACCTCGAGGCGGATGCGGCCGCCGACGGCGAGGAGCCGTCCTCACTGCATCTGATCGCCCACCTCAGCCGGGGCGGGTGGGTCCGCTGGCGGGAGCGTGCGTCCGACACCCGGCTGGCCCAGCGTGGGCCGCTGGCGGCCCGGCTCCGCTTCGACGACGGGACCGCCGTCGACCTCACCGAACAGGGCACCGAGAAGCGGCTCGCCCTCTACGTGGTCCGCGATCCG
>DNAU01000088.1 GCA_003491925.1 Chloroflexota bacterium | reverse complement strand
AGGTACTCGAGGTTGACCTGGTGGACGATCCCCATCCCCGGCGGCACCACGCGGAAGCCGTGGAACGCCTGCTGGGCCCAGCGGAGCAGGGCGTAGCGCTCGTGGTTGCGCTCGTACTCGCGCTCGATGTTGCGTCCGTAAGCGTCGGGGCTGCCGAAGGCGTCGACCTGCACCGAGTGGTCGACGACCAAGTCGACCGGGACCAGCGGGTCGATGCGACCGGGGTCGCCCCCGCGGCGCTGCACGGCGCTCCGCATCGCGGCCAGGTCGACGACCGCGGGGACGCCGGTGAAGTCCTGGAGCAGCACCCGGGCCGGGACGAAGGCGCGCTCGCGGTCGTGCTCGGGAGGCCGGCCGTCCCAGCCCGCCAGGGCGACCACGTCGTCGTCGGTCACGAAGCGCTCGCCGTCGTGACGAAGCAGGTTCTCCAGCAGGATCTTCACGGTCATCGGCAGCCGCGAGACGTCCCCAACGCCTCGCCGCGCGAGGGCGTCCAGCCGGTAGTAGGCCAGTCCGCCGGGGAGCTCCGAGCGGGTCCCGAAACGATCCTCCGCCATGGTCATCTCACCTCCACACAGTCCGCTGCCGGCGAGCATCGTCCCACGCGCCGCCGTCAGCCCGGGCAGTGGCTCGAGCCGCCCGCGTCGCGCCAAGGTAATTATATAGGCTAACTATCGAGTTGAGTAGGGCCCACCGTCGAGTCCGGAAGCTCCGCGGGGGGAGGCTCCGCGGGCTGAAGCTCCGGGGGGGAGAAGCTCCTCCCCGTCCGCCTGGCCCTGGCAGGGTGTCCCGGCCGTGGACGGGACCCTTCAGGGCGCCGGAGATGATGCCGAGATGGTCACGCCGGGATGGACGCCGACGGCCCCGAGGAGGGCGATCAGCCGACCAGCGGGATCCCGGCGGCGATGATCACCCACTGCCCGGCCCCGACACCGCCGTGGTTGGTGTTGGCCGTGTACGAGTCGGTGAAGTCGTCCCAGCTGAACACCTCGGTGCCATCGGAGCCCGCCGGGAGGCTGGCCCCGACCCCGTAGGCGAGGGGGTCATCGACGGTCACCTCGAGCGGCGGCGCGTCGGTCCCCGCGGGACTCAGCTCGACGCCGGTGATCAGCACGTAGTGGGTCCCGGCACCGACCATGACGATCACCGGCTGATGGAGCACGTCGAGGCTGTACGAGATCACCGCGCCGGCGGCGTCGGCGCTCGGCTGGGAATCGTCGCCGATGTCGGTCCAGCCGCCGTAGTAGTCGAGGGTGGACGCCACGGCGTACGGCGAGGCGTTCCACTGCGCGATCGTGTAACCGTCGTTGTTGGCGGTCTCGTAAGCCCAGAACTGCTGCTGGATGGCGTGGTCGCCACCGCTCGGAAGGGCGACCCCATCCGCCTGCAGCCACATCTCGATGTCGGCGGGGTCGCACCAGTCGGGGTCCTGCTGGGAGTGGTAGGTGACCGGGATCTGGACCTCGCTGGCGGTGATCAGCGGTCTGACCGCGAGCTCCGGACTGGGTGCGGGCAGCGCCGAGGGCTCGACCGCGGGGGAGTACACGGTCCCCGCGCCGGCCGCCGCGGACGCGCCCGGATCGGTCGACGCCGCGGAGATCGACTCGGCGTGCGACCCGGTCCGGGAGGGGGCGGGCGCGCTCGCCCCGGCGTCCCACGGCGCGAGCGCGGTGGCGGAGGCGGCGCCCAGCACCACCACCGAGGCCAGCGCGATGCGGGCGGCCAGAGGCGGATTCACGTCATCACGACAGCGTCGGGGATCGTTCCTGCAGATGAGTGAATCGTGAGATTTGGATGAGAGCTCGCTGAGAGCTCGGGCCCCGCCTCCCGTGGCCGGCCACGACCCCCGAGGACGCGGGCCGACCCTAGGCGGCCGCGCCGGCGCAGAAGGCGTCGTAGGCGGCCTTCAGCGCCGGGTAGCGCAGGAAGATGATGTGGGCGTACTCCTGGGTCAGGGGGTGCGGCGCGCGTAGCAGGTGCATCCCGACCTCGGCGGGGAGCCGGTCCGCCTTCCGCCAGTTGCACCGCTTGCAGGCGAGCACCACGTTGTCCCAGCTGTCCGGGGCGCCGCCGCGCGAGACGGGGATCACGTGATCGACGGTCAGCTCGGCGGGAACGGCGACGATCCCGCAGTACTGACAGGTGTTGTCGTCGCGGAGGAGCAGATTGCGCCGGTTGGGTCGGAGGACGCGACGGGGAACATGAATGTTGCGTAGCAGGCGGACGATGACGACGTCCTCCGGGATCCGGCGGTCCTGGAGGGCGGCGACCGCGCGCACCTCCGCGTCGGTGTCGAGGAAGGCCACCCGCTCCTTGCTCAGCAGCACGACCAGCCTCCGGTGGCTGATCACGTTCAGCGGCTGTAGTGACGCATTCAGGAGCAGCACAGCCATGCCCGAAATTCTATGGCCTGCGCGAGTGCGAACGGGGCGGCGCGCCCGGGGTTCACCCGCTTTCGGCGGCACCCCCGGCGCCCGGCAGCCCCTGATCTCCGATCAGGGCTCCGGCGAAGAGATCGCCGACCTCGGCCAGGCGACCCCAGATGGTGGTCATGTTCCAGCCGTCCGGGCGGAGCCCGGGCTCGTCGAGCTCCTCCCACGCCAGCGGGGTCGAGACCGTCGCCCCCGGCAGCGGGCGCAGCGAGTAGGGCGCGGCCAGCGTCTTGTTGATGATGTTCTGGGTGTAGTCGATCCGGATCCGTCCGGCTCGTCGGCTCACCGCCCACTCCCAGGTGATCCGGTCCGGCTCCACGCGTCCGATGGCGCGCGCCACCTCCTCCACCCAGCCCCGCACCTCTGCGTAGTCGGGGCCGCGCCGGAGCGGGACGTAGATCTGGAGCCCGGTCTGGCCGCTGGTCTTGAGCAATCCGCGCAGCCCCAGGTGGTCCAGGGCGGCCCTGACTAGCCTGGCGATATCGCGGACGTCGTCGAAGCTGGCGGGTTCGAAGGGGTCGAGGTCGAAGACCGCCCAGTCGGGCCGGTCGGGGGCGTCGACGCGAGAGTGCCACGGGTGCAGGTCCACCACTCCGGCGTTGGCCAGCCAGGCGAGGGTGGCCACCTCCCTGGCGACGATCCACCGCTTGCTCCCGGTCTCGCCATCGAAGAGCCAGGAGTCGATCCACTCCGGAGCGTGGCTGGGCTTGTCCTTGCGCCAGAAGGAATGGCCGGTGACGCCGTCGGGGAAGACCTGCGTCGAGAGGGGCCGGTCACGCAGGTAGGGGAGGAGATACGGCGAGATCCGGACGTAGTAGTCGATCATCTGGCGCTTGGTGATCACCGGATCGGGCCAGAGCGGCTTGTCGAGGTGGGTCAACCGAAGCCGCCGGGGCCCGAGCTGCCACCAGTCGTCGGGGCGGAGCCGGGGGAGGATCTCGAGGGCCTCGGCGACCTCGGACGGCAGCTCCGGCCGCTCCCCCGCCGCCGGAGGCGGGCCCGCCGCTCCGGTGGTGGCACCCGCGCCGCCGCCTTGCCGTCCGCTCACCGTCCTGAGGCCCGGCTCCCGGCTCCGTGCCCCCGGGCCCCGCGCCCCTCCACCCGCCTCCTGGACCACCTCACCGTCCACCCGGGCGAGGACCTCGGTGACCGTCGCCGCCACCTCGCGCACGCAGTCCTCGGTCCCGACGTCCTCGCGCAGCGAGAGGAAGGCCGGGTGGCGGAGAACCCCCGCCCTGGTCCAACCGGCATGGCGGACCTCGCAGACCAGGCGCGGCTCCACCCAGGTCACCGGCTCGGCAAGATGGGGTGGCTGGACCAGCGGGGACGTGGGACGCCGGAGCGGCTC
>DNAU01000223.1:6509-7585 GCA_003491925.1 Chloroflexota bacterium | reverse complement strand
GGCCATCGCCTGCGCGACCGACTGGTCCCGTCTGGTCAGCCATCCGGCCAACCTGGCGCTGCTCATCTTCCCGATCCTCACCGGGCTGGCCTACTTCATCCAGTCGAAGATGACCATGCAGCCGATGCGGCCGGACATGAGCGACATGGAGCGTCAGATGGCCTCGTCGATGAAGACCGTCGTCTACTTCATGCCCCTGATGAGCCTCTTCTTCGGCTTCATCTGGCCCCAGGGCCTCACCCTCTACTGGATGACCGCCGCCCTGGTCATGGTCGGCCAGCAGTACCAGTTGATGGGATGGGGAGGGCTGCGGGTGCCGTCATGGGTTCCCGGAGCCGGTCGCACCACGTCGCTCTCGTACACGCGAAGCGACTTCGGGGCCGCCCCCACCCCGACGAGCACGGGAGGAGACGGGTTGGGCCCGGCCTCGTCGAATGGGGCCAGGCGGTCTGGTCGCGGCGCGCCGGAGGTGCATCAGGCGCCCGCCGGCCCGGGCCGCGGGCGGGCTCCGTCGAGGGCGCAGAGAAAGGCCCGGCGCCGCCGCTGAGGCGGGCCGGCAGGAGGTGGACGTTGAGCGAGGGTGACGCCGTGGCCGCCGAGGCGGAGTGGACGAGTGTCGAGACCAGCGGCGTGACGGTCGAGGAGGCCATCGCCGCCGCCCTGACCGAGCTGGGAGCCGGTGCCGCCGACGTCGCCGTCGAGGTGCTGTCGCGCCCGGCTCGGGTGCTCCCCGGCGAGCGGGTGTCGGCGGCGGCCGAGGCCCGGGTGAGGGTCGCCAAGCTCGACGAGAACACCGCGCGGGCCCGGGCCACCCTGGCCGAGCTGCTCGAGCGGATGGGCATCGCTGCGCGCATCGCCGCCCGCCGCGCCGCGGCCACCCCGGGCGGGGCGCCGGCGCCCCCGCTCCTCGACATCTCGGGCGACGACCTGGGGCTGCTGATCGGATGGCGGGGGGAGACCCTCCGGGCGCTTCAGACCGTCGTCAACCTCATGATGGGAGATGCCGAGCAGGCGTCGGGACGCCGGGTCATCCTCGATGTCGAGCGCTACCGTGCCCGCCGCGAGGAGCAGGTCCG
>DNAU01000223.1:2823-6370 GCA_003491925.1 Chloroflexota bacterium | reverse complement strand
ACGCTCGACCCGATGCACGCCTACGAGCGCCGCACCATCCACCTCACCCTGGCGGATGACGAGGGCGTTCGCACCGAGAGCACCGGCAAGGAGCCGGCGAGGCGGGTGGTGATCCACGCGACCGGCCCGGCGCAGCCCGACCTGCCCGAGCTGCCCGATCGGCTGGGCCGGCCACCCCAGCGGGGCAGGGCGTTCGGCGACGCCGGCCCGGCGCGAGACCGGCGGCCGTCGCGCTGGGAGCGCGGGTAGCGAGGCCGGCGCGGAGCCGGCGGCCGCTCGGGGGGCTCCCGGTGGAGTTGGACCGGCGGGAGCGCCTACACTCGCGGGACTCATGAGCGCCGACCCGACCTACGCGCTGCACCGCCTGCCCACCGGCGCGCGGCTGATCGCCGCCCCGATGCGGGAGCGCCGCTCGGCGGCGGTCGCCTTCATGTTCTCTGTGGGATCGCGCCACGAGGACGCGCCGAGCGCTGGGCTCAGCCACTTCATCGAGCACGTGGTGTTCAAGGGGGGCGGGCGGTTCCCCACCGCCCGGGCCATCTCGGAGGCGATCGAGAGCGTGGGCGGATCCATCAACGCCGCCACCGACAAGGAGGCGACCGTCTTCTACACCAAGGTGCCGGCCGAGCACCTGGAGCTGGCCTGCGAGGTGCTCGGGGGCATGGTCTTCGATCCCGTCCTGGACGGGGCCGAGGTGGCCAAGGAGCGCCAGGTGGTGATCGAGGAGCTGCGGATGTGCCTGGACAACCCGCAGGAGCACGTCGGCACCCTCTTCGACGAGGTGATGTACCCCGACCAGCCGCTGGGATGGGACGTGGCCGGCACCGAGGAGACGGTGCAGAGCTTCGACGGCGAGGCCTGCCGCCGGCACCTCGACCGCCATTACCGGCCGGCCCGTCTGGTGGTCAGCATGGCCGGGGCCGTCGATCCCGCCCAGGCGCTCGAGCTGCTGGAGCGCGCGGTGGGCAGGGTCGGAGCGGCGGCTGATGCGCCGCCCGCCCCCGCCGCCGAGAGCCACGGCAGCGCTCTCCGCCTGGTGAACAAGCGCACCGAGCAGGCCAACATCATCCTGGGGGGATACGCCTGCTCCTACCTTGACCCCCGCCGCTCCGTCCTCGATCTGCTCAACGTCGTGCTCGGGGAGGGGATGTCCAGCCGGCTCTTCCAGGAGCTGCGCGAGGAGCGTGCCCTGGCCTACGACGTCCATTCGTTCGTCGCCAAGCTGCGGGACAGCGGCTGCCTCGGCATCTACCTGGGCTGCGAACCCCGGCGTGCCGCCGAGGCGGTGCGGGTCGCGGTGGAGGAGCTCGCCCGCCTGGCGACCACGGTGGTGGAGCCGGACGAGCTCGCGCGGGCGAAGGAGTACGCCCAGGGCCGGCTCCTCCTCCACCTGGAGGGGACCGGGGCGATGAGCCAGTTCCTGGGCCAGCAGGAGCTGCTGGCCGGCGAGGTGCTGGTCGCCAGCGACGTGATCGCCGCCCTCGAGGCGGTGACCGCGGAGGAGATTCGGGCGATGGCCGGGGCGATCTGCAGTGGGGGCCTCCGCGCCGCCGTCATCGGGCCCTTCGCCAAGCCGGAGCGTTTCGAGCGCGCCCTCGCCAGCGCGTCGTGAGCCGGCTCACCGCGCCCGGCCGTGCCCGGGTGGATTTTCGTCGGAAGGATCAAGGAGTGGAACGAGAGGACCCATGACCGCGGAACGCACGCTCGTCCTGGTGAAACCCGACGGGGTCCAGCGTGGCCTCATCGGCGAGGTCGTCGCCCGGCTCGAGCGCCGGGGGCTGCATCTCGTCGGGCTCAAGCTGATGGTGATCGACGAGGACCTGGCGGCGCGTCACTACGCCGAGCACGTGGGCAAGCCCTTCTACCCCGGGCTCGTCCGCTTCATCACCTCGGCACCGGTGGTGGCCATGGTCTGGGAGGGGCCGGACGCGGTGGCCCTGGTCCGCTCCACCATGGGCGCGACCAACCCGGCGGCGTCGGCGCCGGGCACCATCAGGGGCGACCTCGCCGTCTCGATCGGGACCAACATCGTCCACGGCAGCGACTCCCCGGCGCGGGCCGAGGTCGAGATCGGCCTCTTCTTCCACACCAAGGAGCTGGTGAGCTGGGGGAGCGCCGTCGCGGAGTGGACGCTCGGCGGGTGAGCGATCGCCCGGTCGGCGGTGCCGGGCTCAGCCGGTCGGGGGCTCCAGGCGGCTCAGCCGGGCCAGCTCGCCGGCGACGCGGCGGCGCCGGAGCGGCGCCACGACGAGCAGCCCGCCGAACCCGGTCAGCGGCGCGGGGCCGGGTGCCGCGGTGGTGATCAGGGTGGGCCCGGGGCCGAGGCCTCCGAAGCTGCTCAGCGGCCAGATCCGGAGGATGGCCTTGGCCACGATCCGGCTCCGCGAGACCAGCCCGAAGTAGCGGGAGTCGCAGGACTCGTTGCGGTTGTCCCCCATCACGAAGTACTCCCCGGCGGGGATGTGGAGGATGCGGTCGACGGCGTTGACGGTGCCCGGGGCGGAGAAGTCGGGACCCTGCTCCCAGTCGTCGGGGAGGTAGGGCTCCTCGACCCGGTCCCAGGTCCCGGTGCCGCCCGGCTGCACCAGCAGCGCGGTGGGATTGGTCTGCGCGTCGATCTCGATGTTGTCGCCGGGCAAGCCGACCACTCGCTTGATGTAGTCGGCCGACGTGGCGTCGCAGGTGTGGGGTGGCTCCAGGATGACGATGTCGCCGCGGGCCGGGTTGCCGACGACGTAGGAGATCTTGCTGGCGATCAGGAAGTCGCCGTTCTGGAGGGTGTTCTGCATGCTGTCGCCGTCCACCCGGACGGTCTCGATGCAAGTCCAGATGAGCGCGTAGAGGACGACGGCCACCAGCAGGATCTCGAGGAGGTCCCGGACCCAGGTGCTCCGCGCCCGGAGCTGAGGGGGCTGGGGGAGGGCCTCGACGGGGGCGGGAGCCTCGGGGGGCTGCTCCAGGCTGCTGCTGCTGACGGGACCGGCCCTCCGAGGAGGCCGCCACCGGCGAGCCGGCGCGGCGAGGTGAGGTGGACGGATGGGCGCCCGCTCGCCGCGGGTGGGCACGGGAGCGGGTTGAGGGGGCGCGCGCCTCGCGCCGCCTGGCGCCCGATTATACGGACGGCACCGCATCCCCACCCCGCCGGAGCGCGGCCGCCGCCGCCGGGCCCGGGTGGGCGTAGGCCGGCCGGCCCCGCGCCAGCCGCAGCCGGCTTCGGGCGACCCCCCAAGCTGCGACAATGGATCCCTCAGCGGCCGGCCCACCGGCCCCGGCGGACACCCAGGCGGAGGAAGCAGATGGCTCTCCTGACCCTTTCCCCTTACAAGGCCAAGGAGTTCCCGCTCAGCGGACTGCACGGGATCTCGGACCACACCCTGGAGATCCACTTCGGACTTTATGCCGGATATGTCAAGAACACGAACCTGCTGACCGAGCAGCTCGTGGAGCTTGCCGGCAAGGGTCAGGTGGCGACCCCCACCTACCATGAGCTGACCCGGCGGCTCCCGTTCGAGTACAACGGGATGGTCCTCCACGAGTGGTACTTCGG
>DNAU01000223.1:0-2689 GCA_003491925.1 Chloroflexota bacterium | reverse complement strand
TTCGGCGACATCGAGACCTGGAAGCGCGACTTCACTGCGATCGGGGGGATGCGGGGGGTCGGCTGGGCCGTGACCTACCTCGACACGGCGACCGGGCGGCTGTCGAACCAGTGGATAACGCTGCACCAGGACGGGAACATCGCCGGCTTCAAGCCGGTGGTGGTGATGGACGTCTGGGAGCACGCGTTCCTGCTCGACTACAAGCCCGCGGAGCGGCCGAAGTATATCGAGGCCTTCATGAGCAACCTGAATGTCGCCACCTGCGAGGCCCGGCTCACCGGGAAGGAGGACCGCCCGGTCGGCTGACGGACGCCCTCGATCCAGCGCCGGCGGCGGCAGAGCGGAAGGCGCTAGAGCGGCGGGCCCCCCACCCGCCGGTATAGCGCGTCGAGGTCCTGGTCGTCGTCGAAGTCGATGATCACCCGGCCACCACGACGCCGGCGCTGGAGGACCACCGGCAGGCCGAGTGCCTGCTCGAAGCCACGGCGCAGCTGCTCGTCGTCGGGGGAGAGCCGGCCCGTGGCCTCGCGGCCCGCGGCCACGCCGGCCACCGCGACGGGGGCGGCCGCTGCGGTGCGCTCCTGGACGAGCCGCTCGGTGGCGCGCACGGTGAGCTCCTCGTCGGCCACCCGCCGGCCGAGCCGGAGCATCTCGGCCTCGTCGCGCAGCGAGAGCAGGGCGCGGGCATGGCCGGGGCTCAGGGTGCGGGCCGCGACCGCCTCCTGAAGGGGCACGGGGAGCTGGAGGAGCCGGATGGCGTTGGTCACCGCGGGACGGCTGCGGCCAAGTCGCAGCGCGATGGCCTCGTGGGAGAGGCCGAAGGCATCGGCGAGGCGCGCGTAGGCTGCGGCCTCCTCGAGCGGGTTGAGATCCTCGCGCAGCAGGTTCTCGCTGAGGGCCATCTCCAGGGCGTGACGGCCGGACTCGGAAGCGGGGCGGAGGACGGCCGGGATGAGGCTGACGCCCGCCTGACGCGCCGCCCGTAGCCGGCGCTCGCCGGCCACCAGGCGATAGCCGTCGACGGCGGGCTCGACGACGATCGGGTGGAGGAGGCCGTGCACCCGGATCGACGCGGCCAGAGCGGCGAGGGACTCGGGGTCGAAGTCACGGCGCGGCTGCTCCGGGTTGGGGCGGACCCGGAGGGGATCCAGCTCGACGAGGACCGGTCCGCCCCCCATGTCCCGGCCGGGATCGCTGCTCGCCAGCAGTGCGTCGAGGCCGCGTCCAAGGCCATGACGGCGCGGGGATGTCGTTCCGCGGGCCGGGCTGGGCGCGTCCTCCTCGGTCATGCGAGCGAGGGAGCGGTGGCCAACCCGGCCTCGGCCTGGAGGCGGGCGTCGAGATGGGCGGCGAGCTCCCGGTAGGCGTCGGCGCCGCGCGAGGTGGGCGCGTAGGCGGTGATCGGGAGGCCGTAGCTGGGTGCCTCGCTGAGCCGGACGTTGCGGGGGATCACCGGTTCGAGGACCAGGTCACCGAAGCGCTTGCGCACCTCGTCGACGACCTGACCGGCGAGGGTCAGCCGCCCGTCGTGAAGGGTCAGGACGATGCCGGCGATGCGGAGGTGGGGGTTGAGCTCGCGCCGGAGGAGGCTGATGGTGTGGGTGAGGAGGCCGAGACCCTCGAGGGCGTAGAACTCGCACTGGATGGGGACCAGCAGGGCCTGCGCCGCGACCACGGCGTTTACCGTGAGCAGTCCCAGGCTGGGCGGGCAGTCGAGGATGACGTAGTCGAGCGGGTCGTCGGCGAGGGCCTCGAGGGCGTAGGTGAGCCGCTTTTCGCGGCGGGCCACGCCCACCAGCTCGATCTCGGCGCCGGCCAGGGCGATGTCGGACGGGACCAGGTCCAGGCCGGGGATCGAGGTGTGCATGCGGGCCTCGGCGAGCGGGCGGCCGAGCACGAGGACGTCATAGGTGCTGGCCGGGATGTCGCGGCGGGCAATGCCGAGCCCGGAGGTCGCGTTGGCCTGGGGGTCGCAGTCGATGATCAGCACCCGGCGGCCCAGCTCGGCGAGGTGGGCTCCGACGTTGATGACGGTGGTGGTCTTGCCGACGCCCCCCTTCTGGTTGGCGAGGACGAGGACGCGCGGAACGATTGGCAGCTCGGTCAAGGGGTAATCTCCGGAGACCTGGTCTCTTCAGCGCGAGGTTGCGCTCGTTCCGTTCGAATCCGCCTTCTCCACGACAATAATGCGCGCGGCGGCATTGGTGCGGCTAACGATGCTTCGTGTCTGGAAGCTACTCTCCGGCGTCAAGCCGGTCAATTCGCCGCGCCAATCTTCGCCCTTTAAAAACACGCCAATTGCGTTTTTCAACAGATGTTCCCGCGACCAGTCAACAAGGCGCGGCAGAGGAGCCAAGGCCCGGGCGCAAATTCCTTCGATTTGACCGATCAGCGGCGGCAATTCCGATTCGATGCGCCCCACATGGACGATCGCCGGCGCGCCTGTTTCACGTGAAACAGCTCTCAGAAAAGCCGCCTTGCGTTGGTCGCTCTCGATCAAATGGACGACGGCTTCGGCTCGCGGCTTTAGCAAGATCGCCAGAACCATTCCGGGAAATCCGGCGCCCGATCCCAGATCCACCCAGCGAGAAATATCGGGGAAGGTTTCGAAAAGCTGAGCCGAATCAGCGAAATGCCGCGTCCAAAGCGCCGCCATCGTTGGACCCGAAATCAAATTGATTCTGGGTTG
>DNAU01000282.1 GCA_003491925.1 Chloroflexota bacterium | reverse complement strand
CGTGTCAAGTACACAATCCCGTCTCGAGACATGTCCCACCCTGCCAGACACGAGGAGTGTGGACCACTCACCTGGACACCTGTCTCAGGGCATCGTGCACGGCTAGGCCGGGCGGCGGGGACACCGCGAGGCTGGTAGTCGCGGGAGGGGTCGAGGGTGAGTTCGCGGAGCAGGGAGCCGTCGTCGGCTCGAGAACAACGTGACACACCGTCTATCGCTCCTTCCCCACCCCGCTAGGGCTCCGGGGCACGACGGACTGCGTGTCCGATCGTGGAACTGGGAGTGTCGACGCCGACGGGGGGCGAGGCGTGAGGGGGTCAGGTCGTCCCAGGCTCTGCCGACTCTCGCGGCCCGGTTCACGTAAGCGCAGGGCGATCGCCAACCCGGCTGGCAAGAATGCCAACAGCACGAGGAGGCTCACACGCAGGCTCGTCGCGTCGGCCAAGGCACCGAGGCCAGGCGCGACCAGCCCGCCAACACTGATGGCCAGGCCGAGCGTCACGCCCGAGGACGTCCCGATGCGCGTGGGCAGGTAGTCCTGACCGAGGGTCACCGTCAGGCTGAACGACTGGAAAAGCACGAAACCGGTGGTCGCGATCGGGAGGAAGACCCACGGCAGGGGCGTGAGCGCGACGGCCAGAAGGCTGACAATGGTGGCTGCGAACGAAGCCCGTACCACCGGGAGCCGGCCGAACCGGTCAGCCAGCCTCCCGCCGGTGATGGTGCCGATCGCGCCGAAGCCGACCATCGTCGTGAGTGCCGCCTCACCGAGCCCTTTGCCGCCGTGCAAGCTGGTGCCGACATAGAGGGCCACCAGTGACGTCAGCCCGAAGTAAACGATCGACCGGAGCACGACGACCGAGCTGAGTCCGATGAATCCCCGCCAGTCGTCAGAGAGTTGGGCGCGCTGCCCGCCCCGTCGGCGTGGAGCAAGGGCCTCGGGATGCTGGTGCAGGACGACGAATACGACCACCCCCGTGATCAGGGCGGGCACGGCCAGGAGCACCGTGCCACCGGTCCCGGGCAGGAAGAAAAGCACTGCGAAGACAAACACCGGGCCGATCGCATAACCCACGTTGCCACCCACCGAGAACACGCTCATCGCCTGCTGGCTGTCGACACTCGCGGCGCGGGCGGCACGCGCCGCCTCTGGGTGGAACGCGGCCACGCCCACCCCAGCCAGCGCGATCGCCAAGAACGTCATCGGGTAACTGTGGGGCAGTCCGGACAGCCCGACGCCAACCCCGGCGACCGTGAGGCCGGCAGGCACCAGCCAGAAGAGGTGGCGCCGGTCGGTGAGGGCGCCGAAGACCGGCTGGATCACCGACGATAGAGCTGTCAGCGCGAAGATCAGCCCGGCCGCCTCCGCGTAGCTGTAGTGGCGGTCGGCGACGAAGAAAGGCAGCAGAGCAGGCACCGCCCCCTGGTACATGTCATCGACGCCGTGACTCACGGCGAGCAACGCCACCCTGGGCCGGTCGACAGCGTGACCGCTCACTGTTACATCCTCTTTCCGCCGGGCTCTCTGACCCGAAGTCCGCCAGGCGGACGAACCGCCCCAGGTTTCATACCCAGGGTTTCATCGAGAACCTGATCAATGGGAAGCGACTATACTCCGGCAGTTGTGACGCACAGTTGTGAAGCCCTTCCTGGCAGACCTTGCTGGTGGGGGGCGTCGAACCAGGCGTAGGGGCGGCGGCCCTCGTCGGGGGCCGCTCCCGGAAGGCGGTCAGCCCCTCGTCGAGCTGGGTGCAGATCCGGCTCACCTCACTCTTCCTGACGTGGGATGGGCCATTCGGGATCTCCTCGAAGGTTCAGCACTCCCAAGAGAACCCCGGGGTGGCCTTCTCTGTCTACCTGGTCAGATCGGATCCGGAGGAGGCCCCAAATTCCCGCCACGATACGGGACAGAGCTCAGCCCAATGGCATTACACTTCAGTGGATGACCAATCCATCGGTAAACGCGCTAGTTCTCTGGGATATTGACGGTACCCTGATCAAGACCAGCCTGTCAGCCGCGGATGTTTATACAGAAGCCTTGGCACGGTTGGGCGTCGGACCAGTCTCCTTTGAGGGCGTCACCATTGGAGGCCAAACTGACTGCTCCCTGTTGGCTTCGGCTTACGCTCAGGTTTTCCCCGAAGAGGACTTCTCTTCGGTGCGTGGGCGGGCTATTGAAGCGCTCGATGGAGTGACCAGGGCCAGGATTCACGCGAGTTCCGGTACCGTAGAGGTATTGCCAGGCGTCAAGGATTGCCTTTCAGCATTCTCAGCTCTTTCGTATCAGCAAGCACTGCTCACTGGGAATAGCCGCGAGCGAGCCCGCCTGAAGTTGGGGAGCTTTGGGCTACTCCCCTACTTCAACCTGGGCCTATCTCAGTTTGGTGATCATACCCTGGATAGGCCAGAGCTGGCCCAAAATGCCTGGCGTGCTTGGGAGAGAATAGGGGGCGGGCGAGAGCAGATGGTGGTCATTGGGGACACTCCCCGGGATGTTGCCTGCGGTCGCGCCGTCGGTGCGCTGGTTGTTGCAGTTGCCAGCGGGTCAGCAACCTCAGAGGAATTGGATGACGGTGGTGAGGATATTCTGGTTCTTCCTTCCCTGCAGGATCACCAGCTGATAGTTGATTGGGTACAACGACGAGTAGCAGGATGAAAGGATCACAGCACCCTGGGACGTGCTGGCGGCGGTGATGAGTTGATGGCCGTCTCGTGCACCGGGATCGTGCTCGCTGCCGGCTCCTCGCTGCGGATGGGCCAGCCCAAGCAGCTCCTCTCCCTCGAGGGCCGGCCACTGCTGGAGCACGTCGTCGCCGTGGCCTGCGCCTCGCAGCTTGATGAGGTCGTGGTCATTCTCGGCGCCGATCACCAGCTGATCACCCAGCGGGTCCGTTGGGGCCGAGCCCGAACCCTTGTCAACCCAGACCATGCCTCTGGGATGAGCACCTCGCTGCGAGCCGGGCTTGCTGCTCTCGGTCCGGACGTCGAGCGCGCCATGGTCATCATGGGGGATCAGCTCGGAGTAAGCCCTCAGCTTCTCGATCGCCTGCTCGAGCTTCACGCCGTCTCGCGCCGGCCCGCGGCGGCGGTCAGCGTGGGCGGTGTCGTCCAGCCTCCCGTGGTGATTCGCCGCGACTTGTGGGGTGAGGTCATGGGCGTGTCCGGGGATGTCGGCGCACGCGGCCTGATCCGCGCCCGCCCGGAGCTGGTCGCATCCCTCGTTCTCGGCACGGATGCCGAGCACCCTGTCGACATCGACACCCCAGAGGACTGGCGGCACTACCGCTCGTCCATCCCGACCTGACCATCATAGGCTGGGATTCGCCAACTCCCCTCAGGCTGGAGGAGGCCAGCATGCCCGAGGCCGGCGAGAAACTCGCTGTCCAGCGGCTCCCCCGTGAAGCAGCGAGTGAGCAGCAGATCGAGGGCGCTGCGCCGTGAGAACATGCCGCACGATGCCACTCCGATGACGGGTACTCCCTGGAGTGTGACCAACCAGTAGCTGCTGCCCGGATGCACCGGCAAGCCTCGGCGGATCACCGATGCGCCGGCGTTGACCAGAGCGCGCCACGTACTCTCCAACGGATCCACCGTTGCCAGGCCGATGACGATGACCAGATCGGCGGCCGCTGTGGCGGTGACCAGGGCTCCATCGGCAACCGCACGGTCGTCCGCATACTCGATCGACTCCACCGAACCGCCGAACCAGTCCACGC
>DNAU01000067.1 GCA_003491925.1 Chloroflexota bacterium | reverse complement strand
ATTTCCGGGGCAGTGCACTAGCTGGCGCGACGCCGTCCTCACGCGGGCACGCTCCCGGCGACGGCCGGCCCTCACTCTCCCGACGCCGGCCGGCCCTCACGCTCCCGCCGGCCCGCCCGCGGGTCACCCGCCGACCTCACGAGGAGGCGATCTGCGCCTCGAGGGTGGAGATCGGCGCGCCGTTGCAGACCGAGCCCGGCTGGTTCCCGGTGACCTTGCAGATCCCGGCGGTGATCCAGTTGGCGTTGCCGATGATCTCCTGCGCCACCTGACTCTGGGTGCTGCTCAGGGTGTCGGCGATCTGCTGCCAGTCCATCCCCTGGAGGATCTCCGGGTTCGTTCCGCTGCCGCTCAGGATGTAGCGGTTGGCGAGGTCCTGGAAGGGGATCCCCCCGGTGGTGGACGAGTACGGCGAGGTGTCGTAGGCGTTGATCAGCGCCTGCTGGGCGGCCGTCGGCGTCTGCAGGGGGTTGCCGCTGCGGTCCTCGCTCTCGATCGGAGCGAAATCCAGGTACTGGCTGGAGTAGCTGGAGCCGAGGAAGGTGAAGGTGTGGGTGTTGGGGATGTCGTCCGGGTTCGAGTCGGACGTGGTGATGTGCAGGTTGCTGAACTTTCCGAAGCGGCTGAGCGCGATCACGACGCTCCAGCGCTCGGCGGCGCAGTATGGGCAGTACTCGGCGCCGAGGTAGAAGAGCTCGGGATGGCCGTTCGGCCCGGTGAGCTGCGCGGGGGAGCCGGACAGCGGCTGGAGCGGATCGGTGACCCCGCCCGCCCCGATCGCGCTCGACACCGTGGGACTGACGCCGGTGACCGCGTTGAGGACCGAGGCCGGGGCCAGCGGGTTGGCGCTGGAAGAGGTGCCGCTCTTGCTGGGTGAGGAGTGTCCCACCAGGAGGAAGACCACGACCACCGCGACGACCACCACGGTGACCGCGCCGCCCCACGCCCAGGGCTGTTGCCACCGGGGTCGGGGAACGGCGACACGCTGGGTGCGATAGCGGTTCCCGCCCGAACCCGGTGAGGTCGCACCCCGGCGCGCGGGCGGTGCGGCGCCCCGGCGCGGTGCGGGTGCCGGTGGGCTCGTCCTGCCCGCCGTGCCCTGGATTCCCGGGCGCGCCGCCGAGGGGGCGCCCGATGGTGTCGTCGACGGAGCACCCGGCCGCGTCGCGGGCACCGTCCCCGGGCGGGTCGCGGATGGCGCCGCGGGGCGCGTGACCGGCACCGTCCCCGGACGCGTCACCGATGGAGTCGCCGGGCGCGTGACCGGGACCGAGCCCTTTCGCTCGGGGGTGGACTCCGGCGTCAGATCCTGACGTCGGCGCTTGGAGGGGCGGGCCATTCCAAACCTCGGATCAATTGAACCAGTGTCGCGAATGGTACAGGTGCACGGCGAGGGCCTCCTGGCGCGGACGCCTCAGCCCGTGCCCTCATAGGCGGCGGTGCCCCCGGACTGGAGACGCCCGAGCGTCACCAGCAGGCTGAGGAAGACCAGGACGTGGACGCTGGTGCACCACTCGCAGAGCTCGTGGAGCTGGACCAGCTCGTCATAGACGAAGTAGAGGACGGAGGCGAGGCCCAGCAGGGCCCAGATCAGATGCCCGGGGCGGAGCCATCGCGGCTCCGCGCTGCCTTGCCGGGCACACCGGATCGAGACCAGGGCGAGGGCGGCGCTCACGATGAACCAGACCATCCCGGGGACGGTCACCGGGATGGTGGTGCCGGGCACGACCGAGTACTGGCTCTTCAGCACCCCCTCGCAGTTGACGAACCCCCCGCTGCTGCAGAGCGGGGCGACGCCCGCGTAGTGGAGGGTGGTGAGGTAGACCGAGATGCCGAGCCCGATCACGCCGACGACGAGCAGGAACCAGGCTCCCCAGCCGGCGCCCCTCGACTGCTCGGCGGAGGGGTCTGCCTCGAGCTCCGCCACCGAGCTGCGCGAGGTCCGGCCGGTCGCGGATGGGCGGTTCATCGCCGTCACCCTACCCCACCGTCGCGCGGCCGGGTCGGATCGGAGATGGGTGCTGTCATGGGGTCGTCGGGGTCCCGCGCGGCGACATGGTCCCGGCCGGCGGCGTGGCGCCGGGCCTCGACGTGGTCCCGGGTTGCGACCTGGTCCCGCCACCAGGCGTCGACGGCTTGCCGGGTGTCCGTCCGGCTCCCTCGGTTGTCGATCACCCAGGTGGCGAGGTCCCGCTTGCCGTCGATGGGAAGCTGCGCCGCCAGCCGCTGCCGGGCTGCCGCGTCGCCGAGCCCGCCCCGCTCGCGGAGCCGCCGGATCTGGGTGGCGGGGTCGGCATAGGCCAGCAGCACGCCGTCCGGAAACTCGGTCTGGTGACCGCCCTCGAAGAGGAGCGGATAGTCGACGACCACGAGCGGAGCGTCCGACCCCGCGAGTGCCGCGACCTCGCCGGCCATCCGGGCGAGGATCAGCGGATGGGTGATCGCCTCCAGCCGGCGGCGGCTCTCCACGTCGGCGAAGACGATCTCGGCCAGGGCCCCGCGGTCCAGCCCCCCGCCGGCGGTGAGCAGCTCACGGCCGAAGGCCGCGACCACCGCCTCCAGCCCCGGGGTCCCCGGCTCCACCACCTCCCGGGCGATCCGGTCGGCATCGACCACGGCGGCTCCGTGGCCGGCGAGCATCCCCGCCACCGTCGACTTGCCGGTGGCGATGCCCCCGGTCAGGGCGATGATCCGCACCGCCGGATCATGCCTCGCCGCGCCGCGTGGTGGGCGCGCTCCGTC
>DNAU01000087.1 GCA_003491925.1 Chloroflexota bacterium | reverse complement strand
CCAGACCGACCACCTCGTGGCCACGGCGGAGGAGCTCCTCGACGACGTAGCCGCCGATGAAGCCGGCGGCTCCGGTGACCACTACCCTGCTCAAGCTCTCTCCTCACGGCGGGCCGCCGTCTCGGCTCGGAGCGGCGGAGCCCTGCGTGCCACACCAGGTGACCCTCGGGTGGCGATCGGCGGCATGCTACCAGACGCCGAGGCTGGTCAAGCTAGACCGCGGGCCGGGGAGGCCCGTGTCACGGACCCAGCTTGAGTGGCGGCTTGGGCCGTGACGTGACCAGAAGTGTGGGGCCGTGCTTCGACCGACGAGCGCGTCCGGCTGTAACGGGGCGACCCCACGCCCCGTTCAACGGTCATGCTCGTGGCGGCATGGTGCGTCACAGCCTCGACCCGTCCATCCCTCCGGCGGAGAGGTCGGGCACGCCCCTGGCGGGCTGAGATGCACAACCCAGTGTCGCCGGCTCAGGAGCCGCTGGCGGCAGGACCCCATCGGAGGCTCGCCGCTACCGCCACCGCGCTGGCCCTCATCGCGGTGGGGGGCTTCGTCGTCGGCTGCGCTCCCGGTCATGGGAATGGGAGTCCAGCAAACACAGGAGCCGCGACCCCCGGTGCTTTGGAAACCGCCAGTCCCCATTCCTCGGTCACGCCATCGCCCACCTCCGCTCTCACGATCCCGACCAGTGGTCCGACGGCCACGGCCGCCGGCACGCTCACGCCGACGCTGACCCCCACCCCGGGCCAGGTGGCCGGCGCGATCGAGACTTACGAGCTGCCCGCCCCCGGCGAGGGCCAGGAGGTCAACGGCATCACGGCAGGTCCGAACGGGGCAGTCTGGTTCGCCTGGGGGAGTCCCTCCGGGAGCGCTGGGGGCATCGGCTCGATCACGGCGGGAGGGACCATCTCGCTGTTTCCGCTCACCTCGTCCGATGCGGGGCCCGTGAACGACCTGGCCTGGGGCGGCGGAAGCATCTGGACGCTCGAGGATCTCGGTGGCCAGTCGTACGTCGGGCAGTGGACCACCGGCGGCACTCTTCAGCAGCAGTTCCCGATTCCCGGAGTCGCAGCCTTCCGGCTGGTCTGGGGCCCGGACAGCGCGCTCTGGTTCACCGCGGTCGCCACCTCGTCCCAGATCGACCCCGGTGGTTTCATCGGGTGGATAAGCGCATCCGGAGTGGTCACCACCTACCAGCTTCCCGCATCCGTGGCGGGGCAGGCTCCGCAGTCCATCGTGGTCGGGCCGGATGGTGCTCTCTGGTTCGATGTCCCCGCCGCGTCCAGCGTCGGCAGGATCACCACCCCGGGGACGGTCAGCATCTACCCCATCCCGCAGGCCATGAACGAGGGCACCAACCAGAACATGAACGCCCTGACGGTCGGCTCGGACGATGCGCTGTGGGAGATCTACTGGGCCGATGACGAGCTGGTCCGCATCTCCGCCGACGGTTCGATGCAGGAGTTCCCGGTACCCGGGTGCGCCAGCACTAACATGGACGACATCGCCTCCGGTCCCGACGGGAATCTCTGGCTGACCATGCAGTCGCCAAACGACTCGGCTGTGTGCACCGTGTCCACCGATGGGATCGTCACCGGCGTCTACCCGCTGACGGGCACGGTCGCGGCCAACACCTACCCCACCGTCATCGCGGCCGGTCCCAACGGCGACTTCTGGTTCGGCGTCGTGTTGGGATACATCGCCAGCCTGAACCCCTCGCTGCCTTCTCCCTGAGCGCCGGCCATCACGGGGCGGCCCCCGCCGGCCCCGGCATGGCCACGCCGCAGAGGCGTTCTGATGCGGCCGAGAACGTGAGCACCGCGATCGTGCCGGCCGCGCTCACGTTCAGGTAGGCAGGACCCGCCGGTATCTCCAGACCGCGAGCAGCGGTTAGCGAGGCCGGGCTGGCCACCCAGGCCAGCTGCAGACTCGAGCTTCCCGACGTTTCGGAGATCAGCTCGACCGACCCCGCCGAGCCGAAATCGAGGCCGACCTCGGCCTGCCCAGTGGGCGAGGCGGCCGAGATGCAGCCCCCGCCGTCGTCGCGCACCATCGCCCGGTACGCGGGAAGCACGGTCGGCGGTCGGCCCGTCGGGAGCAACGCGGTTGGGGTGACGCTCACCTGGAGGTACACAGCCGCATCCAGCAGGTCCGCTCTGCTGACGGGCAGGTCAGTGGGGAACGCGCCTGTCTGGATCATCGAGCGCAGCAGCCCGACGCTCGGGCCGTCCGGGAGAGCGACGGTATCGCCCACCGCGAGCGGCGCCTCCGCAGTGATCAGTCGAGCGGCCCCCAATGTGGTGGCGCGCATCTCCGTGGTCATGAAGGGGGTGAACGTCTGCGTGAGCACGGCAAGCCCGGCCACGCCGTTGACGGCCCAAGCAGCCGCCGCGGCCAGCACCACCCCGCGTCCCAGGGTGGGCGATCGACGGCTGATGCGGCTGAGTGCCAGGGCGGCGGCGGGGAGGACCAGAGCAACGCAGACGTAGGCAAAGCGAGAGGAGGTGGCCTCCACAGCGCCGAGCGAGACGCGCGCCACGCCCGTCCCAAGGAAGAACACCGGGACCATCAGGGCCGCGGCGAAGGCGAGCGCCTGAGGCCCAGCCGCGAGGCGGCGCTCCCGGTACAGCCACGCGCTGAGCACGAGCACGAGCAGCGCCCCCACCCCTGCCCAGCCGGTCGTCCCGTCGAGGGCGGCCGTGATGCCCGTCCAGACGTATTGGGCGAGGAGGGGGAGATCCTGCCGGGTGGTGGGGGTCGCCGAGGGGGCGCCGTGGGCGATCAGCACCAGCCAGGCGAGAAACACCAGGGCTGGGACGGATACGACCCGAAGCGCGGCTACAGGCCCGCGCCGCAGCAGGGCGACGAGACCGCAGAGCGCCACCATGAAAAGCCCCCACGTCCGAGGACATCAGACTCAGTAGGGCCAGCGGCCAGAAGGCTAGGTCACGGCCAATCCCCAGTTCAGAGTGATCGACAAGCAGGGCCCCGAGCAAACCGAAGATCAGCGACATCGTGAAGCTGACCTGGAACCAGTACCAGAACTCCTCGGTCCCGTCGATCGTCCCCCCGGCCATGACCAGGAAGACCGCCGTCAGGGCGGTGGCAACCCAAGGGTCGGCGCCGATCCGCCCCATCCAGCGCCAGAGCACGTGGGCGAGGGCCAGGTGGGCCGCCAGCATCCAGAAGGTGTAGGGCAAGACCGTGTGCAGGCCAAACCACTTGTAGAGGCCGAGGGTGACCAGAAGGGGAACGGTCGACCACTGTTCGTAGTAGGGGGCCAGCAGGTTGAGTGCGTGTCCCGGCTGCATCCGGATGAAGAAGCCGAACTCGTCACCGCTGAACCAGGTCACACGATCGACGTAAAGGAGCAGGCAGAAGGCGGCGGCCAGCGACAGGTAGTGGGCCGGCGTCGCGAGCGCGACGAAGCGCTCTCCCAGCCAGGACGCGACGCGGGGCGAGCGAGCGGCCGCCGGCTGCGCAGTCTCCGCCAGCATCGGCGGGGATGCTACCAGGCACGTGGGAGGCCCGCCGGGAATGCCAGTGAACCTGTTTGAATTGTTTGGGCCGTTCATCCCCGTCTGCCGGCCTGGACCCAGGCGCGCCCATCGCTTCGCGGAGATGAGCGAGCCGGGGCCGCCCCTACCGGTCTGATCGCTGCGCTTGGCGCGACTGCGATCTCGTCTCCTCGCCGGCCGGTATACTCCGGCCTCGTACCAGTTCGGGGAATCGGGAGATCGCCCGTGTTCGAGCGCGACGTCGCCATCATCGGCGGGTGTGGGCACGTGGGGCTGCCCCTCGGGATCGCCTTCGCGGACCGGGGCCAGTCGGTGGTGCTGTACGACACCAACGCCCGGGCGGTCGAGACGGTCAACGGGGGTCGCATGCCCTTCTTCGAAGAGGGGGCCGATGAGCTGCTGCCCCGGGTCCTGGCGACCGGGAAGCTCACCGCCACCACCGACGGCCGGGCGGTCAGCACCGCCGAGGCGGTGGTCGTCGTGATCGGCACGCCGGTCGACCGCTTCCTCAACCCCGAGATCGGGGCGGTGCTCCACGCCGTCGAGGCCGAGGCCGGCAACCTGGTGGACGGGCAGCTGCTGGTGCTCCGGAGCACGGTCTATCCGGGCGTGACCGCCATGGTCGCCAAGCGCATGGCGGAGCTGGGCAAGGCGGTCGACGTGGTCTTCTGCCCGGAGCGCATCGCCGAGGGGTACGCGCTGCGCGAGCTGAGCTCGCTGCCCCAGATCGTCTCGGGCCGTGACCCGCGGGGCTTGGAGCGCGCCGCCACCCTCTTCCGACTGCTCACCCCGGAGATCGTTGAGCTGGTCCCGGAGGAGGCGGAGCTGGCCAAGCTCTACACCAACGCCTGGCGGTACATCAAGTTCGCGGCCGCCAACCAGTTCTTCATGATCGCCAACGACTTCGGGCTCGACTTCGAGCGGATCCG
>DNAU01000167.1:2738-2913 GCA_003491925.1 Chloroflexota bacterium | reverse complement strand
CCGCGCCCGCCGCTCCGGCGCGCAGCCCCTCGCAGATCAGACCCTCCCAGCCGATGAAGACGTCGAGGCCCTCCAAGAGGTACGGCCGCACCGCCTCGAAGGGGGAGTCGGAGACCTTGAGGCCGGCGAGGTTCGGTGCGGCTTCCCGGAGGCGCTCGAGCACCGGGATCGGGAC
>DNAU01000167.1:338-2620 GCA_003491925.1 Chloroflexota bacterium | reverse complement strand
CGCCCGCGCCGCCTCGGTCAGGTGGCGCAGCAGGGAGGCGTCGTCGAGGGCGAAGTAGGGCGGCGGGATCACGGCGACCGCCGCCGCCCCGTGCGCGGCGGCGTGGGCAGCGAGCGCGACGGTGTCGCGGGTGGACTGGGCGCCGCAGTGGACCGCGATCGCGAGCCGATCCCTCGCCGCCGCCAGGAAGGCCTCGGCCACCATCCGGCGCTCGGCGGGATCCAGAAGGATCCCCTCGCCGGTGGTGCCGAGCACCAGCAGCCCATCCAGCCCGGACCGGACGTAGAAGTCGACCAGCGGGGCCACCGCGGCCTCGTCGACCCCGTCCCCGCCGACGGTCAGCGGGGTGACCGCGGCGGCCAGCGTCCCGTGCAGGGGGCGGCTCGACGTCAGAATCTCTCCGTCAGGTGAGCCCGCCCCGCCGGGGGCTCGTACGGCTCCGGCCAGAAGTCGGTGATGCGGGCGATCCGGCCGCCTCGTCCAGCTCGAAGAAGCAGATCGCGAGCTGCTCGCCGCTCGGCTCGGTAAGGCGGACGAGGCTCACCGCCCCGCGCTCGCCGGCGACGATGCGCTCGACGGCGATCCGCCACTCCCCGGGGAAGCCCTCGGCGTTGAACCGGAGGTAGGCGTCGCGGCCGCGCACCCGCTCCCGCGACTGCGGCGCCTCGTACACGATGTCCTCCGCGAGCAGCTCGCCGAACTGGGTCCAGTCCCGAGCGTCAGCCGCCACCCAGTACGTCGCCACCACGTCGTCCACGCCGATCATCGGGGCGATCGTACGATCCGGCACGCCAGCCACGTGGGATACGGAGCGGCTCCTCTGGTGCCCATGCGGGCTCCGCCACCCACCCGGCATCGCGTACTCTGCGGCCATGCCCCGCACGTGGCCGCGCTGCGTCAATGGCCTGGTCGTCGCCCCCTCGCTGCTCGCCGCCGACTTCGGCCGGCTGGCGGAGGCGGTCCACGGCCTGGAGGGGGGCGGCGCCGACCGGCTCCACATCGACGTCATGGACGGCGACTTCGTCCCCAACTTCACCTTCGGGACCGACACCCTGCGGGCGCTCCGGGGCGAGACCGACCTCCCCTTCGAGGTCCACCTCATGATCCGCGAGCCCGAGCGCCACCTGGGCACCTTCGCCGAGGCCGGCGCCGACGCGATGACGGTGCACTGGGAGGCCTGTCCCCACCTCCACCGCACCCTCACGACCATCCGCGGCCTGGGCTGCCGCGCCGGGGGCGCCCTCAACGTCAGCACCCCGGCGGAGTGCCTCTACGACGTCCTCGACGTCATGGACCTGGCCCTGGTGATGACCGTCGACCCCGGTTTCGGCGGCCAGTCCCTCATCCCCCGTGCCCTGGCCAAGGTCGCGGCTCTGCGCCGCGAGATCGATGCCCAGGGAGTGGAGGTCGAGCTGGAGGTGGACGGGGGCGTCGAGGCTCACAACGCGGCCCTCTGCGCCCAGGCCGGCGCCACCGTGCTGGTCGCGGGCACCGCGGTCTTCGGCGACCCGGCGGGCCCCGCCCACGGGGTGCAGCGGCTACTGGAGGTCGCGGCGCCGCTCCGCTGACCACACTCAGGACGGGCGGGTCGCGCCGCTGCGACGGTGTCGCCGGCGGAGCCGGCCGCTCCCGCCCAGCTACCTCAGGTCGTAGGCGTCGTCGACGTAGTCCATCAGCATGCGGGTCGCGCAGAACTGGGGTCCGATGGTCATCAGCGACCGCTTGACCATGGCGATCCAGCCGTGGGGGACGCCATCGGGGCCGCGGTCGTAGAAGAGCGGCACCACCTCGTTCTGGAGGACGTCGAAGAAGACGGCGCCGTCGCGTTGGTCCTGGACGCTGTCGTCGAAGGTCACCTCACCCGGCAGGCCCCAGCCGTTGGTGAGGTCGCAGCCCTCCGCCCACCAGCCGTCGAGGATGGAGAGGTTGAGGCCGCCATTGAGGGCCGCCTTGATCCCGCTGGTACCGCTCGCCTCGAGCGGGGGGCGGGGGAGGTTGACCCAGAGGTCGCAGCCCGCGACGAGCTGGAGGGCGATGGCGAGGTCGTAGTTGTCGAGGAATGACACCCGCTCGGCGGCGGCCTGGTTGCGCCTCAGCTCGAACAGCCCCTGTGGGGAGTGCTTCCCCTCCTCGTCGCTGGGATGGGCCTTGCCGGCCACCAGGAACTGGACCGGGCGGGTCGCGCCGTCGAGCACCTCCACGATCCGCTGGGGCTCCCGGTAGAGGAGGTAGAGCCGCTTGTAGGTGGCGAGGCGCCGGGCGAAGCCGATGGTCAGCGCGTC
>DNAU01000167.1:0-281 GCA_003491925.1 Chloroflexota bacterium | reverse complement strand
CGAAGCCGATGGTCAGCGCGTCGTCGTCGAGCCCGCGCAGGGCGGCCTCCACGTACTCCCGGGGGTCGTTGCGGTCGAGACGGTTGGCGACGGTCCGGTCCCGCGCCAGCTCCACCAGGGTGGTGCGCTGCCGGTTGCGCACCTCCCACAGCTCGGCGTCGGGGATGCGCTCGACAGCCGCCCAGGTGGTCGGGTCGGCGGCCCGCTCGACCCAGCCGTCGCCGAGATGACGGTCGAGGAGGCGGCGCATCGGGCCCGCCATCCAGGTGGGGAGGTGCACC
>DNAU01000197.1:9501-10078 GCA_003491925.1 Chloroflexota bacterium | reverse complement strand
GTGATCTCGGTGGGCAGCAGCGCGCCGCGCGGGTTGGAACTCCGCTCGTACCAGCCGAACCCCGGCAGCTCACCGCAGTCCTGGGCGAAGCCGGCGATGTTCGTGGACTCGGCCAGGTCGGCGGAGGCGGCGATGAAGAGGGGGCGCCCGTAGTCACGCCTGGCCACCGCGTTGACGTAGGAGCCCCAGGCCCCGAGGGCGGCGCGGTTGGGGGCCTTCTCCCCCGGCTGCTTCCACATCCCCACCGGGTAGCCGTGGACGTCGAAGAGCCTCCAGTCGGTGAAGATCCCCGCGGTGGCGCTGTCCAGGCGAAAGCCGTCGATGTGCTCCGGGACGCTCTCCGCGAGACTCAGGAGCCGGTCCGACAGCCACCCGACCAGGATGTCGTCCCGGCGCAGGACATCCAGCGCGGCGCGCAGGTTGGCTGCAGCCTGCCCCCGCACTTCCGCCGCATCCGCGGGCGCCGGGGCGTCGACGCCGGTGTACTCGACTCCATACCGCGCCATGAACTGGTGACGGGTCGCCCAGAACTCCGCGGAGTTCATCGGCCACGGACTGCCGTGGCTGGCGGCATCCT
>DNAU01000197.1:0-9451 GCA_003491925.1 Chloroflexota bacterium | reverse complement strand
CTGCCGTGGCTGGCGGCATCCTGCTTGCCATACCCGCGACCCTTGCGCGTCCTGAACCAGGCCATGCTGGGGACCCCCTCCGGGTTGTCACCGCAGGCTGCCTCCAGGACGGCGCGGGTCACCGGCTCCCACTCGGAGCCCCGCTCGGTCCCGGTGACCCTCCAGCCGTAGGGGGCGAACCAGTCGACCGGGGCACCCGCCACCACGCTCGACGCCGGACGGGGATCGATGCCGAAGTCGTTCCAGTCCACGAGGAAGACGAGGTTGCCGAGGCCAAGGCCCCAGGCGGCGGTCTTGGTCTCGTGGGCGGAACCCGGGGTCAGCCCCCCCTCCCCCTCGACGACAAAGACCTTCACCTCCTCGGCGCCGGCCAGCTTGAGGGCCAGCGCCTCGCCGGCGGCAGGCGGCATGCCGTGACCCGACGGCCCGGTGTTGAACTTGAGGAAGAGGGTGCGCCCCGCCATCTCCGCGTGGCCGGGCAGCCCCCCCCGGCGCCGAAGCTCGAGCAGCCACTCCCAGGTCAGGGCGTGGCGCCCGCCGGCGGGAAAGGCGAAGCGGGGGTCGCCGCTCCGCTCGTGCCGCGCCCGCAGGCCCTCGTTGAGCACGGCAAGGGTGGAGTAGACGAGGGGCACGGTGTGCCCGGCGGAGAGCACGAAGCGATCTGCGAACCGCAGCCACGGCCGCCTGATGTCCCAGCGCATCGCTCCGGAGAGCAGCAGCGAGAGCAGCAGGTGGACTTTCGACCGCGAGCCGCCCGGATGTCCGCTCTGACGGTAGTTCAGGGAGAGGTCGATGCATTCGTCGACGATGTCCTTGAGGACCTCGTAGCGAGCGAAGTCGGGCTCGGCCGCGGCGTGGAGCCGCGCCACCTCGGCACCCGATCCCGCCCCGCTGCGAGCCGCCGCCAGGTCTGGTGTGGTGGTCATGGAGACCTCCGGTAACCGGTACTCCCGGCCCTCAGGGGCCCGCTCGGACCCTGCTGAGACGAGTCTGAGGGGATTGTCTCTCGGACGGAGCGGGCTCGCAGGGTCCGCGACTCCCTGTGGAACATCTGTCGAGACAGACAACCCCAATCGCGCGAAACGCTGCTATCGCATGCCTTCAGGTGCACAGGAAGAACCCGCTCGTATCACCCGACCACCGCTGAAGGCGGACTCCCTGGGGCTGGAGTTGGGTGACACCGCCGTCGGCGTCGATGAGGAAGAGGTAGCCACCGGGCAGCTGCAGCATGAATTCGGCGCCTTGTGGGCTGGCGACTGCGCCGAAGCTGGAGACTTGACCTGGAAGGGTGACGCTACGGACAGGGGAACCACTCCCAGCGTCCAGCAACTCGATGGTCGTGTGCGTCGCCGGAGGGGAGACGAAGGACGGTGAGCCGGCTGTTGACGCAATCGGAGGACGGGCTGGTGCCGTATTCGCCGAGAAGGCTTCCGCCTTCGCCCGCATAGAATCCCACGGGTCCTTGGTAGGTCGCGCTGGGGGTCGGCGCCTGATGGTAGACAACCGCCCCGGTGGAGAGCCGGATGTCCCAGACGTTGGGTCCGCTGATCCCACGCGTGGAGTACGGGTCGCCGGCGACGATGGCGATGACGGCCTGATCCATGGCAGGGTCGCAGGCCACTGAGGCATTCACGCTGCCACCTCCCGGCCACGCGTACGCCGACCAACCCTGCTCGAGGCCAGGCTCAAAAGGTCCGAGACTCACGTCAGCGACGCGTCGGGTGTCGCCGCTGAGCGCAACGGTCTCGAGCGTGAGATCAGTGATGTCGGCAGCCAGGTTATCATCTGTTGCGGATCCCGAAGCCTCGATCTCGGTGGCGGCGGCCTGCGGGTCATCGAGCCATCGCGACGGTCCCAGCACACAGAGCCCGCTGCCGTCGGTGATCCACGCCACCGCGAGGGGGGCCGGCGAGGCAGCGCTGAGCAGGCTGCCAAGCGAGGTCAGCCGGGCGACCACGTGTCCGCTCTCGTCGATGACGTTCCCATTGTTGAGCAGAGCTCGCGTTCCGGTTGGGCTGATGGCAAGGATGTCTGCGGCGGATGCAGGACCGGGGCCGGCTATCACCTGGGGTGGAGGGAATTGATAGCGCAACGCCCCCGTCCAGTCGAGCACGTCGACGGTGGCGGTGAGGCAGACATAGTCGGGAGCGCAACGCGACGTCGGTAGCGGTGTCGTTCTCTCCATCCACACGAAGGACGAGGATCCATCGGCCACCGCGGCCGCAGGACCGACGCCATTCGTCAATGCACGCACCGTTGGATTGGCGTTCGAGGCAGGGCGGGTCGCCAGAAACCCTCCCACCAGTGCCGCGACGAGAATCGTCGAGACCACCGCACTGAGGAGCAGTCGGGGAGCTCTGCGATGGGAGGCGGCGGCGCGCTCACGGATCCCCCGGCGGACGCGCAGGTCCCACCCTGGGGAGACGGGCTCGTCCAACGCCCGGCGAAGCAGCTCGGCCCAGCGGATCTCGTCGGCGGGTTCACTGGTCATGGGATCACCTCGATGGCATCGCCAAGGGCCGCCCGCAGGGCGGCGGTGGCACGGGAGACCCGCACGCGGGCGGCGTTCTCGGAGCACCAGAGGATCGATGCGACCTCGGGGAAGGGAAGATCCATGTAGTAGCGGAGTACGAGGGCGAGGCGAGCCTTGACGGGAAGTGTCCGCAGGGCACGGCGCACGTCGAGACGCCAGTCCGTATCTGCGGCGCGGGATGCCCACACGGAGTCCCGTGGCTCAGGGAGCCTCAGCACCCTCGCCCAGCGGCTCCGGCGCTCCTCCCGGCATCGGTTGACCACGATTCCCGGGAACCACGGCCTCAGCTGGGTCCCGGGGCGGCGGTTGCGCCGCCTGTCCCAGGCTCTGAGCGACGCCTCCTGGACGGCATCCTCCGCCTGGGCAACGTTCATCAGCAGCCCCAGGGCCAGCCGGCGAGCCGGGAAGGAGAAGTGGTGCGAGCTCCTCCTCGAAGGCCTCAGCCTCCGCTTGGTCGAGGCCGCTCGGCAGGACGTGGCTCACCGCGTCGGCTGGATCCATCCACCCGGTCATGCCCATATACGGAGGTGGACCGCCTCTTCTGTCACCCGCGCTGCCCTGGGGCGCGAACCTGGCTACTCGCCTGGGGTCCCCATCATCTCGTTACCCGATGAGGGCGGCCGTCAACGGAGGCCCTGGCCACCGCGCTCAGCCGGCCTTGGCCGGCTGGAGCTGCAGGCCACGGAGCAGTTTGATGAACAGGACCGAGAACGCCAGCTGGAAGACGACCTGCGTCTGCAGCTCGAAGCCTCGCGACAGCGGCAGGTAATAGGCACATGCGATGCCACTCAACACCATGATGCCAGTCAGCAAAGCAATCTGCCGGTCGCTGCCGCCCAGCCATTTGATGGCCAGGAAAGCCAGCCCCAATTCAACCAAGAAAAGGGTTGACCCGAAGAAGACATGGGCGGCGTCAAAACGAGTGTACGGCGTCAGCAGCAGGCCAACCAATTGGAAGGCCATGATCTTCATGGACCAGCCCAAGATCGAGCTGTGGTCACAATCGGTCACCAGAGCGGAGGCCCGCCACATGCAGTAGGCGGCACCCAGAAGGGCGACGGCGTAGGGCACGATCGTATCCGTGAACACGCCCAGGTAGCTGAGGCCGTAGTCGACGCGCAGACTCTGGGGGCGGATCAGGATGCACACAGCCACCATGACTGCCGTGAGCGTCAGCCCATAGGCGACGTATGCAATCGAGCGTTCGGCATCCGAGCGCTCTTTGACCCATATCTGCCCCACGGCCAACAAGCCTCTGCCTCTCATCCGGGCCATTGTAGCCCTGAATGCAAAGCCTCACCCGAAACCCTGTAAAGCTTCAGGCGAAGCCACTCCGTCAACCCGAATTAGCCCACGAATCCGGAGCCGGCGGGGAGATTCGAACTCCCAACCTACGGTTTACAAAACCGCCGCTCCACCGTTGAGCTACGTCGGCCGGGCCGGGTGCGCCGCCTCGCGGCGGTCGCGCCCGCGCGACCTAGCGTAGTCGACGCCAGCGGGTTCGCGGGCGCTCCCGAGGCGGCGGATCCCGCCTGGAACCGGGCTGCTGCGGCGGCCCGCTGGGACCTGTCGCGCTCTCCCCCTCCCCCACCCGGGCATCGGTCTCCCCGCGCCGGATCGCCTCGAGCTGGCGGCGGACCTCCGGGTCGAGGCGGCTCTCCAGACGGTCGCCGGCGGCGAGCCCCTCGCCACGACGCCGGATCTCCCCCGAGCGCTCCCCCTCGGCACGCTGCACCTCGGCCAGCAGGACCCGGGACGACATGGTCGGCACCCCCTTGGCCCGCACCAGGTCGCGCTGGAGGTGGTCGTCGGTGGCGAGCACCATCTCCAGCCCCGTGCCCCGCCGGGAGGACTCGTACATCAGCCGCTCGATGACGTGATCGGCGCTCTCCTGGCTGCTCCCATACCAGACCTCGACCCCCTCGATCACCTCCCGCCCGGGGCTCCCCGCGGAGCGGCGGCGAGCGTCGAAGACCACCAGCACCTCGTTGCCGGTGCTGGCCCGGTACTCGGCGAGCCGGGTGACCAGGCGGCGGCGTGCGTCCTCCAGGCTCTCGGCACGCATGCTCCGGGCCAGGTCGGGCCAGGCGTGGATGATGTTGTAGCCGTCGACGACCAGCCGGGTCACCGGGGCGCGAAACCCCGCTGCCGGAACGCCTCGTAGAGGATGGCGGCGCCCGCCGCGGCGGCGTTGAGCGACGCCACCCGCCCCGTCATCGGCAGCGAGACGAGGCGGTCGCAGCTCCTGCGGGTGAGCTGGCGGAGTCCCTCGCCCTCGCCGCCGATCACGATCGCGGTCGGCTCCCGGTAGTCGACCCGGTCGTAGCGCTCCTCGGCCTCGGCGGCCAGGCCGACCCGCCAGATCCCGGCCTCGCTGATCCGGGCCATGGCCTGGGCCAGGTTGGGGACGCTGATCACCGGGAGGTGCTCACTCGCGCCCGCCGACGCCTTGACCGCGGCGGGGGTCAGGGCGGCGGCGCGATGCCGCGGCGTGATGACGGCGTCGACCCCGACCGCCTCGGCGGTGCGGATCAGGGCCCCGAGGTTCTGGGGATCCTGGATGCCATCGAGCAGGAGCAGCAGAGCGGGCGAGCGGCAGTCCTCGAGCACCCGCTCGAGGTGCAGCGGGGGCCGGCCGTGGAAGTAGCCTGCCACCCCCTGGTGGTGCTCGCTGTGGGCGATGTCGTCGAGCCGGCCACGGCCGGCCATCTCCACCGGGATCCCCCGCGCGCCGGCGAGCGTCAGGATCTCCCGGAGGCGCGGCTCGTCGGCCACGCCCTCGGCCACCACCAGCTTGCGGGCGGCCCGACCGGCTCGGAGCGCCTCGCGCACCGGGTTGCGCCCGTAGAGGATGTCCATCGCGCTGCGCTGCTTCGGCTGCCTCCTCAGGCGCGCTTCCAGCGCTGTCCCTGAGGGGTGTCCTCGACGATGATGCCGCGCTGGAGGAGCTCGGCGCGGATCCGGTCGGACTCGGCGAAGTCGCGGCCGGCCCGGGCGGCGACCCGGCGAGCGAGGAGCGCCTCCTCCTCGGCGCCGAGCGACGACCCGGCGCGTTCCCGGTCGGCGAGCGGCAGCACCCCGAGGACGTCGTCCGCCTGGTCGACCATGGCGACGAGCGTCTGCCGGACCGCCGCCGAGGGGGTGGTCGCGTCGAGCAACCGGTTGAGGTCCCGGATGGCGGCGAAGAGGCGGCCCACCGCCTCGGGGACGTTGAGGTCGTCGTCCATGGCCCCGGCGAAATCGGCCGCGGCGGTCGCGGTCCGCTCCTGGATCTCCTCGCCGCCGCTGCCGTCAGGAAGGGCCCGCACCCGGTCACGGAACTCGCGCAGCCTTCCCACCGCCTCGTCGGCGGCCCGGAGCGGCTCCTCGTTCCAATCCAGGGTGCGGCGGTAGTGGGCCCCGGTGATGAGCAGGTAGCGGATCGCCGAGGGCCGGTAGCCGGCCGCGAGCAGGTCGGGCACGGTCAGGAAGTTCCCGAAGCGCTTGGCCATCTTCTCGCTCTCGACGGTCAGATGCTGGGCGTGGCACCAGAGCCGGACGAAGGTCCTGCCGGTGGCCGCCTCCGATTGGGCGATCTCGTTCTCGTGGTGGGGGAAGATGTTGTCGACCCCGCCGCAGTGGATGTCCAGGGTCTCCCCGAGCAGGGCCATGCTCATCGCCGAGCACTCGATGTGCCAGCCCGGCCGGCCCCGACCCAGCCGGGTGTCCCAGCCGATGGCCCCGGGCTCGACGGCCTTCCAGAGGGCGAAGTCGCGCGCGTCCTCCTTGGCGTAGTCGTCGGCGTCGACGCGTCCGCTCATCCCGGCCACCAGCCCCCCCGCGGGAATCCCCGAAAGCGCGCCGTAGCGGGGAAACCCCGCGATCCGGAAGTAGATGCCCCCCTCGCTGCGGTAGGTGACCCGCGCCGCCTCGAGTCGCTCGATCAGGCTGACCATCTCCTCGATGTAGGCGGTCGCCCGCGGGTAGTGATGGGCCCGGCGGATGCCGAGGGTGTCGACGTCGGCAAAGAAGCCGTCGATCCAGGGGGCGGTCTCCTCGGCCAGGTCGTGGCCGTGCTCGGAGGCGTTGCGGATCAGCCGGTCGTCCACGTCGGTCAGGTTCATGATGTGGGTGACCCGTTCGAAGCGACGCTCCAGCCAGCGGCGGAGCACGTCCTCGAAGAGAAAGGTCCGGAAGTTGCCGATGTGGGCCCGGTTCCAAACCGTGGGGCCACAGGTGTAGATGCGCACGTGGCCCGGCTCCAGCGGCGCCACGGGCTGGAGCCGGCGGGTGAGGGTGTCGTAGAGGCGAAGGCTCACGGGCGCTCAAGGATATCCGCGCGAGCGGGAGCCCGCGCCGATCCGCTACGTTGGCCCGGTGAGCGACGCCGAGCCGGGAGGGGTGCTCCGTTCCACCGGCAGGGTCCCGGACCCGCGCAGCCGCGTCTTCGAGGCCAGCCGGCCGGTCCGCCTGGGTGACGCCGATCAGCGCGGCCGGCTGCGCCTCGACGCGCTCGCCCGCCACCTCCAGGACGTGGCCACCGACGACAGCGCCGACTCCGGAATGAGCGAGGAGCCCGTCTTCTGGGTGGTGCGGCGGGCGGCGATGACGATCGAGCGCTGGCCCCGTTACCTGGAGCGGATCACCTACTCCACCTTCTGCACGGGTGCTGGGCCGCGCTGGGCGGAGCGGCGGACCTCGGGGCGGGGCAGCGCCGGGGGCCGGCTGGAGACGGCGGTGCTCTGGGCCGCGCTGGACGCGGCGAGCGGCCGGCCGGCCCAGCTCTCCGAGCGTTTCCACCGCGTCTGGGGGGCGGGCGCCGGAGCGCGGCCGGTCTCCGCCAGGCTGCTCCACCCCGCGCCGCCCCCGCACGCCGAGGGCCGGCCGTGGGCGATCCGCTCCACCGACCTCGATGTCCTCGGTCACGTCAACAACGCGGCGTACTGGGAGGCCGTCGAGGACGAGCTGAATCGCCGCCTCCCCGACCGGGTGCCGGTCGCGACCGAGTGTGAGCACCGTCTCCCGATGGACCTCGGGTACCAGGTCCGGGTCGTCTCCGAGGTCGACGAGGGGTCGCTCCGGCTCTGGCTGGTCAGCGACGGCGGGGTTCACGCCTCGGTCATGGTCGCCACCGAGCCCGCCGGGTAGCCCGGATCGACGCCGGCGGCCGACCCTCAGCCGATCTCGAGCAGGGCGACGGCGGAGGCGAGGATCCCCTCGCCACGCCCGGCCGCGCCGAGACCGTCGCCGCTCGTGGCCCCCACCACCACCGTCCCGTGCGGGGCTCCGAGAGCCTCCGACATCGTCTCCCCCATGGACGCGAAGAAGGGGCCGAGTCGAGGCTGGGCGCAGACCAGGACGACCTGGGCACTGAGCACGCGGGCGCCGGCCGCCGCCAGCCTGGCGGCCACCAGCTCCAGGAACTCGCGGCCGCTGACCCCCCGCCAGCGCTCGTCACCGGAGGGGAAGTGGTCGCCCATGGTGCCGAGTCCCGCGGCGCCGAGGCAGGCGTCGGCGAGAGCGTGAGCCGCCGCGTCCCCATCGGAGTGCCCGGCCAGCCCCTGATCCGACGGGATCGGCACGCCGCCGAGCATGAGCGGCCGGCCCAGGGCGAGACGGTGGGCATCCAGCCCATGTCCGATGCGCAGGCTCATCGCAGCTGATCCACCAACCACCGGATGTCCTCCGGGTGGGTGATCTTCCGATTTCCCACCTCACCGGGGACGACGGCGACCGGCTCGCCCAGCCACTCCACCAGCAGGCAGTCGTCGGACGCGTCCTCGGCCGGGCGGAGCGCATGGGCCCGCCGGAGCAGGGCCGTTGAGAACGCCTGAGGCGTCTGGACCGCGACCAGCGCCTCCCGGGGCAGGGTCTCGACCACCATCCCGCCGTCCACCCGCTTGATGGTGTCGACGCAGGGCATCGCGGCGGTGGCCGCCCCATGCCGGCGGGCGGCCGCGATCACCGCCTCGATGAGCCGCGGCGAGACCAACGGGCGGGCGGCATCGTGGACGGCGACGATCTCGGCGCCGCCCACCGCCTCGAGACCGGCCGCCACCGAGTCACGCCGGCGCGGGCCGCCTGGGACGCAGCGCACCCCGCCCAGCCCGAGCTCGCTCGCCAGCCGGCAGACCGCTTCGTGGCGCGCCTCGGGGCAGACGACGACCACGCGCTCGACGGAGGACACCGCCCGGATCCGCTCCAGAACCAGGGCGAGGAGGGGACGCCCGGCCACCTCGGCCCAGACCTTGTCGATCCCGGCGCGCTCGCCGCGGCCCGCCGCCGGAACGATGACCGCGACGCTCAGCGTGTGCCCGCCCGGGTCGGGCGCGTCACCGCCCGGGGCCGCCCGTCCGCCGCCGGCCGCACCTCGGTCGCGGTGGTGGCGAAGATCATCCGGCCGGCCGCGGTCTGGAGCACCGAGGTGACGGTCACATGCACCTGGCGATCGAGGTGGTCGCGACCGCCCTCCACGACCACCATGGTCCCGTCGTCAAGGTAGCCGACGCCCTGGAGCGGCTCCTTCCCCTCCTTGACGATGGTCAGCTCGAGGCCCTCGCCAGAGCTGACCATCGGCTTCAGGGCGTTGGCCAGGTCATTCAGGTTGAGCACCCGGATGCCCTGGACGCTGGCCAGCCGGTTGAGGTTGAAGTCGTTGGTCATCAGCGCGGCCTCCCGGGACCGCGCCAGCTTGACCAGCTTGGCGTCGACCTCCGGTGTCCCCGGGAAGTCGTCGTCGACGACGTCGCAGGTGACATGGACCTGACGCTTTAGCTCCTCGACGACGGCCAGGCCCCGCCGGCCGCGCGAGCGGCGCAGCGAGTCCCCCGAGTCCGCGACCTTCTGGAGCTCCTCGAGGACGAAGCCGGCGACCAGCAGCCGGCCCTGGATGAAGCCGGTGGCGGCGACGTCGGAGATCCGGCCGTCGATGAGGACGGA
>DNAU01000285.1 GCA_003491925.1 Chloroflexota bacterium | reverse complement strand
CGCCAGGTTCGCGCCGAGCTCGCCCGCGCTCGGCAGCTGGCGGGCACCCAGTCCGGCGAGGGTGGTGGCGGCCCGGAGCTGGACGAAGCCCGGCGGATGCTCGCCGCGGTCCACGGGTCCACCACCTACCGGGCGGCGGCGGCCGCCAGCGGCGTGGCGCGCCGACTGCTCCCGCCGGGGTCGCGCCGGCGCCGGGTCGCCAAGCGAGCCCTGGGGCGGCGCACAGAGCCCTCAGCACCACCCTCGAGAGCGGTCGAGTCCGCCGCCCCGGTCGACCCCGGGGTGTTCGTCACCGCCGAGGCGGCGCTCCAGCACCTGGCGGCCCTGGGGGTGGCGCGTCCCCAGGCGTTCTCGGTGCTGGTGCTGGCGCGATCCGGGGGTTCGCTGGCCGCCACCCTGCGTTCACTGGAGGGTCAGACCTGGCCGCACTGGCGGGCGGCCGTGCTGCACCCGACCAAGCATCGCGGCTCTCAGTCTGGTCACTCCGGCGGTGCGCGCGTCGAACACCATCATGGTGGGCTCGGTGCCGGGGGGATCAATGCTGTGCTCGCGGAGATCCCGCACCGGGAGATGGTCATCTTCCTCGAGGCGGGCGACACCCTGGCACCGAGCTGCCTCTACCAGGTCGCCGCCAGCGTCCACCGTGACCCACTGATCGATCTGGTCAGCTGGGACGACGAGGCCAGCGGCGGCGGGGGTCGCTGGCGCCCACGGCTCCGACCGTCCTGGTCCCCCGAGGTCCTGCTGTCGGCACCCTATCTCGACCGGAGCTTCGCCCTGCGGTCCGCGCGCGCCCTGGTCGCGGGCGGCGTCCGCCAAGAGGCGGGGAGGGCGAAGCTCTGGGACCTCCTCCTCCGCTGCGAGATGGCGGGCGATCGGGTGAGCCACATCCCTCAGGTGCTCGGCCGTGTTCGGACCACCGCCGCGATCCCACCCGGCGACGCCGTCACGGTGGTCGGCCAGGCCCTCGAGCGCCGCTCCTGGCCCGCCACGGCTCGGTGGCGTGGCGACGCCGTCCGTGTCAACTGGGACCTGTCCTCCTGGCCGCGGGTGAGCGTGATCGTCCCCACCCGCCACAACCGGGCACTGGTCGGCCCCCTGCTCGACGGACTGGCTCGCTCCGGCTATCCGGAACTGGAGGCGGTGATCGTCGACAACGGGGCGCGGACCCCCGAGAACGAGAGCTGGTACGAGGGGCGGCCGCTCCACCCCACCGTCATCTGGTGGGATCGGCCGTTCAACTACTCAGCGGTCAACAACGCCGGTGCGCGAGCGGCCACCGGGGGGGTGCTGCTCTTCCTCAACGACGACATCCGGGTCACCGGAGATCCCGGCTGGCTCGAGAAGCTGGTGGGCTGGACGACGGTCACCGAGGTGGGCTCGGTGGGCATCCAGCTCATCGATCCCCAGGGCCGGATCCAACATGGCGGCGTGATCCTCGGGCTCACCGGTTTCGCGGGCCACCTCTTCGCGGGGCTGCGCCCCGGTTCGTCCACCCTGCTTGGCTCCAGCTCCTGGTACCGGGACGTCCTCGCCGTCACCGCCGCCTGCGTCGCCGTCCGGCGTGACAACTTCGAGAGCGTGGGCGGCTTCGACGAGGAATTCACCCTCTGTGGCAGCGACGTGGCCCTGGGCCTCGCCCTCCGGCAGCGCGGGCTGCGCAGCCTCTGCGTGCCGAGCAACGCCCTCACCCACCTGGAGTCGGCGACGCGTGGCCCGACCGTACCGCGCTCCGACTACTTCGTGTCGTGGTGGCGCTACCAACGCTGGATTCGCTCAGGAGACCCGTACTTCCATCCCCGTCTCAGTGTCGAGAGCACCGCGCCACGACTCCGCCGGCCGGGCGAGCCGGCGGCCGTTGAGCTGGCGGCCCCCCACGTCGGACGCCGGCTCTCGATCTGGCATTCACAGGACGACCTCGCTCAGGCTGCCGCGCTCGCCTCACGCTGCCGGATCGACCCCGCCGAGGTGGATGCGGTCAAGGCCCAGCACCGGGCCCACTCCGCACCGGCCGCCCCCCGAACCGTCAACTGGTTCATACCCGGGATCGACAGCCCCTTCTACGGCGGCATCAATACCGCCCTGCGCCTGGCCACCAAGCTCGCCGCCGATCACGCCGTCGAGAACCGCTTCGTCGTCTGCGGGCTCGGGCCCGAGGAGTACATCCGCACCGGCATCGCGGCGGCATTCCCCGGGCTGGCCTCCGCACCGACCTTCATCGCAGAGACCGACGCGCAGCTGGCCCGCGTGCCCGCGGCTGACGCCGCCATCGCGACCCTCTGGACGACCGCCTACCAGGTTGCGGTGCACCCAGGGGCGGGCCGGCGCTTCTACCTGGTGCAGGACTTCGAGCCGATGTTCTACCCCGCCGGCACCATCTACGCTCTGGCGGAGGAGAGCTACCGGCTCGGTCTCTACGGGATCTGCAACACCGAGAACCTGGCCCGCCTCTACCGCTCCTACGGCGGCACCGCCACCCACTTCACCCCGGCCGTCGACGGTGCCGTCTTCCACGCGCGCCACCGGGTGCGCCGGAGCCCCGAGGGCCCCGTCACCCTCTTCGTCTACGCGCGGCCCGGACACTGGCGCAACTGCTGGGAGCTGGCCGAGGCCGCCCTGCACGAGCTGAAGGATCGGATGGGGGACCGGATCCGGATCGTCGCGGCGGGCTCGTGGGCCCCGGTGGAATCAGGCGACAGGCTGCCCGCGATCGCACACCTCGGCCTGCTCGACTACGCGGAGACCGGGGACCTGTACCGGAGCTGCGACATGGGATTGGCCCTCACCGTCTCCGAACACCCGTCATACCTTCCTCTCGAGCTGATGGCGTGCGGGACCTCGGTGGTCTGCCTCGACAACCCCGCCGGTGGCTGGCTGCTGCGGGACGGCGTCAACTGCCTGCTGGCACCGCGAACGGTGGACGGCCTGGTGGACAGGCTGGAGGCGATGGCGGTCAACCCGCCTCTGCGCCGCCGCCTGGCCGGACAGGCGCTCAAGGACATCGCGGAGTTCCACTCCGACTGGGATGCCGCGCTCGGCGGCATCTACGACTTCCTCACCGACCCGGAGGGCATGGGAGCCGCCGACGTCCTCGTCGTCGGGGCCGCGGGCAGCCACCGAAGCCAGCGTCCGGCCGAGGGCCGCCAGCGGCATGACTGAGCCCCGGGGCGTGGCGGCGGGCGGCGTCCGCCCGGGTGGCCGGCCGGCCCCGCCCTCACCGGC
>DNAU01000176.1:284-5361 GCA_003491925.1 Chloroflexota bacterium | reverse complement strand
ACTGGGCGACGAGATCGTGCACCAGCGGGGTGAGGGATGGCGTTGGGCCGGCGTCCGCCACCGCGGGCGCGGGATCACCTATGTCTATCTCCCCTACGGGCCCGCGCTCGAGCACCCGGACCGGCTGGGCGACGCCATCGACGCGATTCGCGCGTCCGGCGCCGAGCTGGGAGCGGACTTCGTCCGGGTCGAACCCGACCTCGAGGTGGCCTCCGGCAGGGAGGCAGCGGCCGCCGAGGCGGTGCTCGCCGCACGGGGAGCGGCGCGGGTCCGCAGCGTGCAGCCCCGCCACACCCTGGTCCTCGACCTGCGCCGGACCGAGGAGGAGCTGCGCGCCGAGCTGCTGTCCGGGCGGCGGCGCAGCATCAACGCCGCGGCCAGGAAGGGCGTGTCGATCCGCCGCACCCGTGAGCCGCGGGAGGTCGAGGAGTTCCTCCGGCTGATCCGGATGACGGGGGAGCGCAACCGGTTCGACCCCCACCCCGACGAGTATTACCGCACCGTGTGCACCACCCTCTTTGGCCTCCAGGTGGCCTCCCTCTACCTGGCCGAGGTGGAGGGGCAGAGCGTGGCCGGGGTCATCGCCTTCGAGTCCCCGACCACCGGCTACTACGCCCACGCCGCGGACGACCCCGAGCGCTCGCGTCAGATCGTCGCGGCGGCGCCGCTCGCGTGGCAGATCGTGCTCGACTGCCGTGCCGAGGGGAGGACGGCGTTCGACTTCTGGGGGGTCATCCCGGACGACTCGGTGGAACACCCCTGGGCCGGCTTCAGCCGGTTCAAGAAGACCTTCGGCGGGCGGTTGGTGACCCGGCCGGGCACCTTCGACCTGCCGCTCCGCCCCTGGCGCTACCGCGCCTACCGCGCCGCTCGGGAGATGCGTGCGGCTCGCCGCGGCCGGCCGCCGGCCGTGCCGGCATGAGGCCCGCCAGCCGCGCCGAGATCGACCGCTGGGACGACCTGGTGCTCGCCAACCCCGACGGCGGGAGCATGCTCCAGAGCCGGGCCTGGGGCGAGTTCAAGCGCGGCTGGGGCTGGCGGCCCACCTACCTGGTCTCCGACGACCCGGCCCGACCGGCTGCGGTCCTCTTTCTCCGGCGGGAGGTTCCGGGACTGGGCGGGCTCTGGTACGCGCCCAAGGGCCCGGGGGTCCGCAGCGCGGAGGAATTGGCCCGAACCCTCGCCTCCCGGCGCGCCTTCGACGGCGCCTTCTGCGTCCAGGTCGAGCCGGAGCTGGCCGACACCCCGGCCAACCGGCTGGCGATGACCGCCCTCGGACTCCGCAAGGCCGAGGACGTGCAGATCTCCCGCGCCACCGCGGTGGTCGACCTCTCCCTCGACGAGGAGGCCCTGCTCGCCTCCTTCCGGCCGAAGACGCGCTACAACATCCGGCTGGCGGGCCGCCACGGGGTGAGGGTCGAGCCGATCCCCTGCGACGAGACGGGGGTGACCACCATGTACGCGCTGATGGCGGCGGCCTTCGAGCGCGCCGGCTACCCGCTGCGCCCGCTCGCGTACTACGCCGGCTACTGGCGGCTGTTCGAGGCCAGCGGCCAGGGCCAGCTCTTCCTCGCCCGGCTCGAGGATGAGGTGCTGGCCGGCGCCTACGTGGTCCGGCTCGGGGAGCGCGCCTGGTACAAAGACGGCGGTTCGGTCACCCACCGGCACGAGGTGATGGCCCCCCACCTCGTCCAGTGGGAGGCGATGCGCTGGCTGCGCGAGCGGGGGGTGCGCAGCTACGACCTCTTCGCGGTGCCGACCCAGGAGCAGGTCGCCGCGGGCGACCATCCCCTCGGCGGGCTGATGCAGTTCAAGGGCGGCTTCACCTCCGACCTGCGGGAGTTCGTGGGGACGTGGGACCTGGTCCTCGACGAGCGCCGGTACCGGCTCTGGAGGCGGGCCGGGAAGCCGCTCACCCGCCGGCTGCGCTGGCGGTTCCAGCACGACCTCCTGTACTGAGGGGCGCTCGCGGGCTGCCGGGCCCCGCCGGACGAGGCGACGCTCAGGCCCCCTGGTCGGCGGTCCGGGGCAGCCCTGGTTCCGCGCCCATCAGCGCTCGCGCCAGATCCGCTTCATCACCACCCGGGCCAGCTTCTCGGGGTCGTGGTGCGAGCTCACGGCGGTGCTGACCACGTCCGCCAGGATGTAGCGGACCGGGTGCTGCTGCGCCCGCTGGCGGTCGAAGGTCACCCGGTTGACGCCGGCGCGGCGCGCCGACGCGGGCAGCGGCGGGGTGAGGTTGCTGTTCACCACCACGTAGTCGAAGAGGTTGCCGCCGACGTGCGCCTGGATCGCGTCGAGGTGCTCGCTGACCGTGTAGCCGACGGTCTCGCCGGGCTGGCCGGCGACATTGCAGACGTACACCTTCACCGCCGGGCTCGCCCGCAGCGCCTCGATCATGCCGTCGACCAGCAGGTTGGGGAGGATCGAGGTGTAGAGCGAGCCGGGCCCGATGATCACCATCTCGGCGTTGAGGACCGCGTTCTCCGCCTCGGGGTTGATCGGCGGCGCGGCGGGCTCCAGGAAGACGCGATCGATGTGTCCGTCGCCGACCGGGACCTTGGACTCCCCGACCCGGAGCTCCTCCCCGACATTGGCGCAGAGGACGACATCGGTGAGCGTGCTGGGGACGATGGCGCCGCGGACGGCGAGGACCCGCCCGGACTCCCGGATGGCGTGCTCGAAGTCGCCGGTGATCTCGGCCATGGCCATGATGAAGAGGTTGCCGAAGGAGTGGCCGCCCAGCTCGCCGTCGCCGGAGAAGCGATGCTGGAAGAGGTCGGTCATCAGCGGCTCGGTCTCGGCGAGGGCGGTCAGACACTGCCGGAAGTCGCCCGGCGGGAGCACCCGAAACTCGTCGCGGAGGCGGCCGCTCGAGCCGCCGTCGTCGGCGACGGTAACGATGGCGACGATGTTCCCGGTGTACTTCTTGATGCCCCGGAGCAGCGCCGACAGGCCGGTGCCCCCGCCCATCGCCACCACCCGCGGGCCCCGGGAGAGGAGCCGGTAGTCGTAGAGCTGCTGGACGAAGCCGCGCTCGCCGGCGCCCCCCGGAAGGAAGGGGCCGAGCACCGACTTGCCCAGGAAATAGAAGCTGATCCCGATGATGGCGACGCCCACGGCCAGGAAGAGCAGGCCGCGGACGGACCGGGGAAGGAATTGGAGGGTGAGGTCGGAGACGAAGTTGGGGAACCTGAAGTTGGACGAGTAGATGTCGCGCAGGACGTAGCCGATGGCGAGGGCGACCATGACGATGCCGACCATCAGCAGCAGCAGCCAGCGCTTCACGTGCAGGCCGGGGGTGAGCAGCCGGGTCAGGTTATTGCTAGGTCGGAGCCGCGCCTTCATCCTTCGCGGCGATTGTCCCACGCGCCCGGGTGGAGTGCCCCGGAGGGCGGCGGGAGGGGTGGCCGGGTCGGAGGGGCGGGGTCCGCCGCCCGCCCCCACCACGCAGCCTCCGGGTAGGATGCCCGGCGATGCGCCAGCCGGATCAGCCCGGCGCCACGGCGGCGGGCGGTGCAGTCGAGGGGGGTCCAGCTGCTCCTGGCGACGGCGCCGAGGGACGAGACCTCGGCGTCCGGGAGACGGCGATGGCGCTCGGGCTGCTCCTGGTGGCCGCCTTCGGAGCCCGGCTGGTCTTCGGCCTGCACACCGGCCTGGACGGGGACGAGGCGACGACCGCCTTCACCGCCCTGAGGATCACCCAGGGACATCTGGTCCTCATGGAGTCCAACCAGCACTACCAGGGGGCGCTCGAGAGCTACATCCTGGCGCCCTTCGTCTGGCTCCTCGGTCCCACTCAGCTCGCCGTCCAGGTGCCGCTGGCGCTGGTCGGCTCGCTCTATGTGCTCGCCCTGTACGACCTCGGGCACACGATCTTCCGCCGCCGCTCCGCCGGGCTCCTGCTCGCCGGTGTCGGCGCCGTATTCCCCCTGTTCGAGCTGGTCTGGTCAATGAAGGCCCGAAGCGGTTATGCGGAGACCATGGTCCTGGCCGTCGTCTGCCTCTCCCTGGGAGTCCGCATCGGGTGGCAACCACGGGGAGCCCGGCTGCGCAACTGGATCCTGCTGGGGCTGGTGGCCGGCATCGGGCTCTGGAACTACCTGCTCCTCGCCGTCCCGCTGGCGCCTCTGGCCGTGGCCCTCCTCTGCCGCGGACCGGCGCTGGGGTGGGCGAGAGCCCTGCGCAGCGCGGGGGCGGCGGTGGGCGGAGCCCTGGTCGGCTTCTCACCCTGGGTCGCCTACAACGCCACCCACCACCTCGCCTCACTCCAGAACCTGCCCAGCTACGGGACGTCGATACCCCACGCCGTCAAGGGGTTCGTGGAGCAGGAGCTGCCGGTGTTCGCGGGCACCTCCTCGGAGTGCGGCAGCAACACGGTGACACCGTGGGTTGCCTGGATCGGCCTGGCCGCGCTGACCGGGGCGGTGCTGTGGTTGCGCCGCAAGCCCCTCGCCCGGCTGCTGCGGGGCGACCTGAGCTCGGTGGAACCGGTGGAGATGGTGCTGGCGATCGCCCCCGTGGCGGTCGTCGCCGTGATCGCGGGCCGGTTCAACGGCGTGCCCTGCGAGCCCCGCTACCTCCTCCCCCTCGCCATACCCCTTGCCCTCGCCGCCACCCTGGTGCTGATGGTCAGGTCGCGCTGGCGGCTGCTCGCCACCGCGATCGGGATCGCCTACCTGGTCGTGGCCTCCTTCACGGCGTACGGTCCCACCGTCGATGCCGTGCCCTACACCACCACGGGCGCGCCCATCCCGCTCGATCGCACCCAGATCGTCTCGATCCTCGAGGCGCGTCATGTCACCGCCCTCTTCGCCGACTACTGGGTCGGGCGGCCGATCCTCTACCTCAGCGGAGGGCGCATCGACGCCGCCGTCTACAACGGAACGACCGCGTTCCCCTCCGTGCAGGCGGCGGCGACCTCGTCAGCCAACCCGGCCTGGCTGTTCGTGGACGGCGACCCCACCGCCGTCACGTTCGAGGCGCTGATGCGCAGCCGCGGGGTGACCGCCACCGAGACCTCCGCGGCCGGCTACGAGCTCTTCACCGGCTTCTCGTCCCCGCTGCGCCCGGCCGA
>DNAU01000176.1:0-220 GCA_003491925.1 Chloroflexota bacterium | reverse complement strand
CCCGCTGCGCCCGGCCGACCTGACGGCCTTCGCCGGCTGACCCAGGGAGGCCTTCAGCTCACGGCTACCCCCGGGGGAGAGGGGGCACCCCGGCGGCGGGCGCCTCGACCGCCGCTCCGGGCAGCCCCGGGGGAAGGCCACGGGGGCGGCGGCCGACGCTGAGGTACGCCCCACCATGGCCGGCGATGGTCGCGCCGTCGAGGCAGTTGCGGCCGTCGAC
>DNAU01000143.1:1212-5300 GCA_003491925.1 Chloroflexota bacterium | reverse complement strand
GGGTCGGGCCGGCTGACACTGCGCTGGGCCACCACGGGGTGGATGACGCTGGCCCCCACCTCGGCGAGCGCCGCGACGACGTCATCCATCTCGCGGATGAGCGCGTGCACCACCTCGAGCTGGAGCCGGGGCTCGCCGGATGCCCACCGGGACCAGACGATCGCCCCCGTCACCCGCTCCGCCTCCACGGAGACGACCCGGACGCCGTGCTCCTGAGCGGCGTCGTCGACGACCACGATCAGCTCCCCGGGGCGGGTGCGTAGCGCCCCTGCGAGATGCCGGCCGGGCTCGCCGCCGATCACCACGGCGCCATCGCTGATCTGCTCCCGGGTGACGAAGAGACGTGGCACGGGCCAATGGTGGCGCGTCCGCGCCGCCCCCGGCCGTCGGGCCGAGGTCGGCCGCCGGGAGGAGGCTCCAGCGGCCCACCGCCGACGCCGATCCGATGCCGTGGCCTACGATCCGGAGCCGTGACGGAGCCGAGCCTCGACCGGTTCGTGGTCACCGATGACGGGGTTCGGCTCGCGTTCAGCGTTCGCGGCGAGGGTGAGCCGCTGCTGATGATCCCCGGTCTGGGGGCCACCCGCCGCGTCTACGCTCCGATCATCCCGGCGCTGGCCCGGCGCCACCGGGTGATCGTCTACGACCCCCGCGGCGTCGGCGACTCCGACGTGCCCGGCGGCCCGTACCCGATGCCCCGGCTGGCGGCGGACTGCGTCGCGGTGTCGACGGCCGCCGGGGCTCCCGGCTTCCAGCTCTTCGGGGCCTCGATGGGCGGGCTGACGGCCGAGCACGTGGCGGTCCTCCACCCCGGCCGGGTCACCCGCCTGGTCCTGGCCGCCACCGGTTCGGGACGACATGCGACCGTCCCCGCGGCCCCCGAGGCGACCGCGGCCCTGCTCGGGCGCGGCGCGGCCACGCCGGCGGAGGCGTACCGGCTCGCCTGCAGCGTCCTCTACTCCCCGCGCTTCCAGCGTGACCATCCCGAGTTCATCGAGGACGAGGTCGCGTACCGGGCCTCGCACCCGATCCCGGGTCGCGCCTTCATCGCACAGTTCCGCTCCTCGCGGGACGCCGACGTCAGCGGCCGTCTCGGCGAGATCGCGGTGCCGAGCCTCGTGCTCCACGGCGCCGAGGACGTCCTGGTCCCGCTGGCCAACGCCGAGACGCTCACCAAGCTCATCCCCGGCGCACGGCGATACTGGTTCGACGGTTGCGGCCATCTCTTCTTTCACGAGGCCCCGCGGCTGACCGTCGAGGTGATCCTCTCCTTCCTCGCCGGCGGGGGCTCGTCAGCCGCCTCCTGACGCCCGGCCCGGGGACGGCCGTCTCCGGCTCAGGTGGCTGCCGCGCCGGCGATCGAGGCGGGAGTTGGCGCCTCCTCCTCGTGACGGAACGGCATGTCCAGGATGAGCAGGGCCAGCAGGACCACCGGCGCCATCTCCACGAGGTACCACGGCCAGGGGGAGAGGATGCCCAGGGGGGTCAGGCTGCCGGCCGCCGCCCTGGCCCGCAGGTTGAAGTAGTTGGCCCCGGCGAGGAGGTCGAAGAGCCCCACCAGGGCTGCGTACCCGAAGGTGGTGGCGCAGATCCGCCGGTACGCGCCGGCCGCCGGCAGGAGGCCGAGGCCTGCCACCAGGAGGAGGGCGGCCAGCACCACCCCGACGTGGTCCACGTAATACTCGAGGTACGCGTAGGAGAGCGCGTGGAGCACGACGTCCGGGAAGAGGAGCCCCATCGTGGTCCCCCCGATGCCCCAGAAGTAGGCGGTCTCCACCCACCAGCCACGCCGCACGATCAGCGCGATCCCGGCAACGTAGGCGGCGAGGTCGCAGAGGTTGAGCGGGAGGTCGTAGCGGATCGATCCGTTGTGCTCCCAGACCCACCGGAAGGAGTCGGCGGTCTGGTTGACGATCAGCGCGATCCCCAGGGCGACGCAGAGCCAGTCCCGCCACCTCCCCGGCCGGCGCCGGGCAGCCATGACCAGCGCCGCTCCGGCGGCCACCGCGAAGAACACCGCGGCCAGGTGGCCGGGGTCCCAGAAATGGTCCATCGTCCGCGCGCTCCCGTCGCTGCAGGGGCCGTCCGGAGCGGCGACCGCCTCGACCGGCCCGGTGTCGCCAATGATCCTAGTGCAGCTTTCCGGAGGTTGGTTGCCGCTGTATACGGACATCGCCGCCGGCGCTCCTGCGGCCCTCGAGCCGGCGTCAGGGTGCCCGGCGCTTCGCCGTCGCGCGCCAGCTGGTGCACTCCTCGTCGCACCGCGCCTCGCTTGGCTGCGGGGTGTCCGCGGCTACTCGACGTCGTCCGAGCCGGCAGCCTCGGAGGGGCCGGCGGGCTCGCCGTCCCCGGCGCCCTTGCGCTTGCGCCGGCGGCGCCGTCGCTTGTTGGCGGCCCCCGCCAGGACCGGCTCCAGCGGCTCCACGCTGCGCCCGACCTGGACCGGGGCGGTGGCGATGGCCTGGGTCTCGCGGATGAGGGTGACCTTGATCACCCCGGGGTACTGCATCTCGCTCTCGATCTCTCGCGCGATCTCGCCGCTGAGCGCGGGCATCTCGGGGTCCGCCACCTGGCCGGCCTTGACGAAGATCCGGACCTCGCGCCCGGCCTGCAGCGGGAAGGCCCGCTCCACCTGGGGGTGCCGGGTGGCGATCCCCTGGAGCTGCTCGAGCCGGGCGAGATAGGCGGCGAGGGTGTCGCGGCGTGCCCCGGGCCGGGAGGCCGAGATGGCGTCGGCGCAGATGGTGAGCATGGCCAGGTCGGTGGAGGGCTCGACGTCGAAGTGGTGCGCCTTGACCGCGTGAGCGATCGCCGGATCGGTTCCCATCACCAGGAGCAGCTCGCCGCCGATGATCGCGTGGGACCCCTCGACGTCGTGGTCCACCGCCTTTCCGATGTCGTGCAGGGCCCCGGCCTCCCGCGCCGATGCCTGGGGCAGGCCCAGCTCCGCGGCCAGCACGCCGCAGAGGTAGCCGGTCTCCTTGCAGTGAAGCAGCGCGTTCTGACCGTAGGAGAAACGGTAGTGGAGGACCCCGAGCAGCTCGGCGAGCTCCGGACGCCCCTCCATCGCCATCTCCCAGAGGGCACGCTCTCCGAGCTCGGCGATCGTGGCGGAGAGCCGGCGACGGGTGCGCACCACGAGCGGCGCGACGTCCGCCGCCTGGATGCTCCGGTCCAGCACCTCGAGCGAAGCCTGCCGGGCGATCTCCCGGCCCACCGGGTCGAGGCCGCGCAGCGTCGCCTGCCCTCTCTCGTTGTCGATCCCGAGGTCGGTCCCGGTGGACTCCGCCACCACCTGGAGGGCGGTGAGGATCCGCTCCCGGCGCGGCTCGTCGAGCCCGTCCAGATCGATGGGGGAGAGCCGAGGTGCGGTGTCGACGTGACTTTCGGACTGCCGCTCCACGGCTTCGACCAGCAGCATCCGGGCGGTGGCCTCCTGCTCCCCGGTCCGATCGGCGACCAGCTGGGCGACCCGTTCGGCCCGCTCCGCCTCCAGCTCGGCGTCCAGCTTCTCCAGCACCATGCCCCGGGCGGTCTCCAGGTCGGCGGCGGCCCGTTCGGCGATGGTGCGGCGCACCTCGGCCCGGGCGACCTCGACCTCGGCATCTCGAGCCTCGATCTCCTCCCGCCGCTTGCGGTGGGCGAAGCGGCGCTCGTCGAAGATGGCCCGCCGGTCTCGCCAGGTGCGCTCGCGCTCGGCCAGCGCCGCCTCGCCGGCCTCGAGAGCGGCCCGGCGGATCCCCACCTCCTCGGCGACGGCCTCGCGGACGGCGAGCGCTTCGGTCCGGGCCGCGCTGACGATGGCGGCCGCCTGGGTGCGCACCTGGGTCACGCTGGGCGGTGGCGCTGCCACCGGGCCTGCCACGCCCCGGGCGCGGCCCGCGAGCACCAGGGCGATGGTGCCCACGACCAGGAGGGCGGCGATGGTGAAGAGGGCTGCGGCCATGGCTGGTGGCTCAGTCTACGGTGGCGGCACCTCCCCGGCCCGCCACGATCAGAGCGCGCTGACTTCTCGCAGCCGGCACGGGGGCTCCTCGCTACGTCCCCCCGGTACTCGCAGTCGGCACCGGGCGCTCCTCCGCTCGGAG
>DNAU01000143.1:0-1139 GCA_003491925.1 Chloroflexota bacterium | reverse complement strand
GCTCCTCACTACGTCCCCCCGGTTAGAATCGACCGCCAGTCGCACCGATCTCTCCACCCCAGCCGGAGTCCGCCGTGATCCCCCACCTCACCGACCGCGTCTGGACCGACGACCTGAGCCCGCGGGTTGGTGAGCGCGTGCAGCTCAAGGGCTGGCTCCACCGGCTCCGGCGTCTCGCCGGGGTCAGCTTCCTGATCCTCCGGGACGCCCACGGGACCGCCCAGGTGGTCGTCCAGGACCCCGAGCTGGTCGAGCGACTGGCCCGCCTGGAGCACGAGTCGGTGATCGGCGTCGACGGGGTGGTGGCGGCCGAGCCGCAGGCTCCCGGGGGGGTCGAGCTCCACGACCCGGCGGTGACGGTGATCTCAGAGGCCGACGAAGCCCCGCCATTCGACCTCTACCGGCCGGTGATCAAGGCCCAGCTCCCGACCATCCTCGACAACGCCCCGGTGGCGCTCCGCCACCCCCGCCGGCGCGCCTACTTCGCGCTCCAGGCGGCCTCGATGTCCGGGTTCCGAACCGGGCTCCGCGAGCTCGGTTTCACCGAGATCCAGACTCCGAAGATCGTCGGCTCGGCCACCGAGTCCGGGGCCACCACCTTCGCCCTCGACTACTTCGGCAAGACCGCCTACCTGGCCCAGAGCCCGCAGTTCTACAAGCAGGTCATGGTCGGCGTCTTCGAGCGCGTCTTCGAGGTCGGCCCCGTCTTTCGGGCCGAGCCCCACGACACCGCCCGCCACATCAACGAATACGTCTCCCTGGACGCGGAGATGGGCTTCATCGAGAACGAGTACACGGTCATGGCCGTGCTCACGCGCGCGATCGCCGGGATGCTGGAGGCGATCGAGCAGGAGGCGGCCGGGGCCGTGTCCCTGCTGGGCCTGGCGCTGCCCAGGGTCCCGGAGCCCATCCCCGACGTCCACTTCCTGGACGCCCAGGCGATGATCACCGCCGCCACCGGTGAGGACCTGAGCAACGAGCCTGACCTCTCCCCGGCCAACGAGCGCTGGCTCGGCGAGTGGGCCAGGCGCGAGCACGGCTCCGACTTCGTCTTCGTGCGCGGCTTCCCGATGAGCAAGCGTCCCTTCTACACCCATCCCGACCCCGAGCGGCCGGGTTTCGCGGCCGGCTTCGACCTC